>JAGVWZ010000045.1 GCA_018304045.1 Candidatus Pacearchaeota archaeon
CTCAGCTTTTGCCCTTAATGTATCCATCAAACTCTTTTTATTGAATTTCATGAATAGATTATTATCAGCCTTGAGAACTAATTTTCGGATACTACATATCTTTTGTATTCATCAGCTTTAAAAACTAGGTTTAGTTTATATATTCATAAAAAAAGAAAGATGAAAAATAGATCTATATTAAGGGAAGATTGCTTGGAGGAAACCGTAGGTGTCCTGTGACTATGAAACACAATTTAAAAATAACCTTGATATTAATAGGAATGTTTCTAATAACTCAGTTAATTGGATTATTTGTAGTTGGAGTATATTCTAATCATGATATTCCCTATAATATGCAGCCACCTAAAGAAATACAGCCTCAAAAATTCTGTTCTTTTAATAATTCCTATTCAGAATATTTTGAATGCATTTTCAATACTCTTCCAGGAAGCATAATCTTTTCCTTTATTATTGCAATAGGTATTTTTATTATACTAACAAGATTAAATGCAGAAGCATTCATTAGAGTCTGGTTCTTTCTAGTAACAATTATTGCAATTGCCTTAGCATTGAATGCATTTTTACTTAAAGCAAACATAATCTACTCATCAATAATCTCCCTGATTATTGCATTAGTGCTTGCCTATTTTAAGATTTACAAAAGAAATTTAACAATCCACAATTTAACAGAATTAATAATCTATCCTGGAATAGCAATTATTTTAATACCTTTGTTAGGAGTTCTAGGAATAATAGTGCTTTTACTTTTAATCTCACTTTATGATATCTGGGCTGTTTGGCAATCTCAATTTATGCAAAAAATGGCAAAATATCAAATAAATAATATAAAAATATTTACAGGATTCTTTATTCCATATGCAGACAAAGAACAAAAACAAAAAATAAACCTAATAAAACAAAAATACAAGAACAAATCAGAATCTTTTATTGAACAACAGTTTAAAAAAGCAAAAATAAAAGTTCATTTAGCTATCCTGGGCGGAGGAGATATAGTGTTTCCAATAATAACAGCAGGAGTTTTCTATAGGTTTTATAGTTCAATAATTCCTGCATTAATCATAGTATTATTTGCAACCCTAGGCCTATTATACCTATTTGTATTTGCAAAAAAAGGAAAATTCTATCCTGCAATGCCATTTTTAACAATTGCAATGTATTTAGGAATGATTATTTCTTGGATATTGATGGCAATTAAAGTAATTTAAGAGAATTATTGTCCTATTTATAATTGGTAATATTAAATGAATCTCTCATGTCCATAAATTGAAAACTTATTTTATTTATTTAATAGTCAATTATAAGTTTTCAATTTTGGATCATCCAAAAATCTCTCTAAAAAGATTTTTTGATGTTTGATTCTGAAATTTGTTAAGTTTTTGCATAACTAATCAGTATATTAATTATTAATGTCAGAAATTAAACCACATCTTTTAAGATGTGGATGTTTACTTGTTTTAATTTCTGAGCCATTAAAATTTTTATGAAATTTTGTGGCGCCAAAAACTTCTGAGTGTTTTTGAGCGCATCCTAAAAACAAGTGCCTGTTACAAACCACACATGTCAGAAATCTTTTATGGATTTCTGAGCACTATTGAGAATTAAAAATTCTCAAAGCTTTAGTGTGTGGTAGCACATTGTTTTTTTGATAATAAAGAAAGAGAAAAATATAATTAACTAAGGATAAGATACAATAACTAAACCAATATCAAAGAAAGTGAATTAAGGAACTTCTAAACTAATTGATTTAATACTAAAAACTAATTCCTACCAAATAACTCCAATAGTTATATATTTTATATCCTCAAATCTAACTTTTCCATCATCCAAATCATTATTATCACCTTTAGTTATAAAGTAAACACCATTATCATCAATCCCCTTTTCAATAACCCTATGAACAATTAAAAGATTATTTTCTTCAAAAGTTATTATTTGTCCAACATGTATGTCATTTTCAGACTTTGGAACTATTCTAATGCCATTTGAGCCTTCATTTAAAACAGGAATCATGCTTCCAGTAGCAGCATATCTACCAATACTTGCATTTTCAATCCTTATTATAACTCTATCGCTATAAATTTCAATCTGATTCTCATCTAAAAGATCATATGGCACTGTTTTATTATCTAAAGAACCAATCCCAAACTTATTTAGAATAGGATTTTCAAGTTCAGAATAAACATAAAGGTTAAAAAACATGCCAGCTAAACAACCTATGAAAAATATCATGCTAAATTTCAAAAACTTTAAAAAATCCATAATTCTGACTAATACTATTTGCTTATAAATCTTCGGATATTGTTTTAATTGCGCAGTGACAACATGCAAAAGATTTATAAAGCCTTTTTTTCATAGATTTTAAGTAGCAACATGATAATCAAACCGGAATTAGTCAACCAGATTAAGGAGTATTTTGGACTTAATATTTATGAAACTAAAGTATGGTTAGCCTTGCTTGGAAAAGGAATTGCTAGTGCAGGTGAAATAGCTGAAATTTCTAGAGTCCCAAGATCAAGAACCTATGATGTTTTAGAAAGCTTAGAAAAACAAGGTTTTGCAGTTATGAAGCTTGGAAAACCAGTAAAATACATAGCTGTTAAGCCAAAAGTAATAATTGAAAAACTAAAAACAAATGCAGAAAGAGATTCTCAAGAAAAAATAAAATCTTTATTAAAATTAAGAGAAACAGCAGAATATTCTGAACTTGAAGAACTCTACAATGTTGGAATAAAACCAGTAAGGCATGAAGATATTTCAGGTGCTGTTAAAGGAAGACTTACAATTTATAACCATATAAAAGAACTTTTAGAAAATGCAAAAAAAGAAGTTATAATCTGCACTACTGAAGCAGAAATGCAATCAAAATCAAGATTTTTTTCATCACTTTTTGACAGATTAAAAAAAGGAAATATATCTGTTAAAGTTGCTCTATCAGGTGATGAAAAAGAAATAAGAAAATTAAGCAATAAATTCAAGATAAAAATAGCTCAGATAAATATTGATGCTAAATTTTTCATAGCAGACAATGATCAAGTTCTATTTTTAATTTCAAAAGGAACAGCTCCTGATGAAGAAATAGCTGTTTGGCTTAACGCACCTTTTTTCAGCCAAGCAATGACATTCTTATTTAATCAAGCTGTGAAATAAATATATTTTTATAATTAATAAAATAATATTTTGTAAACAAAATGACAAATTATCTACAAACAAATGAACTAGGATATGTTGTTGGAGTAACAACTGAACCAGTATTATCTGGCTTATTTGGAGGTAGTCCCAAGGATTTTAGAAAACTTTCAGATACAGAAGCAGAAAATATTAGAACATTATTGACAGCTCATCGTGCTAGGGGAGAAGGTTTGCATATTGATGAACTTGTAGAATTTAAAAAATAAAAAATGGTAAATCTATTAAAAACAATCAAAATAATAGCAAATTCTTGGAAATATCTTCCAGGTGCTAGTGTAATAAATTACGCATTCACAAATCCTGAAACTTTTTCAAAAACTAAATTCACAGCTCATATAATCTATGCATTAGCAGCCATAGTTAGTATAGATTGGAATGTTAGAGGCTATCCTATGACACATTCTTTAAATCCTATAGCAAATTATGCTGCAATAAGGCAGAGAGATCAACAAACCTTGGATTTATATGATAAAATGTTTGGAAAAAATGGAATTGCAGACACTAATAAAGATGGTAATATAGATTTTATTGAAAGAGCAGAGGCATTTAGAAGAATGGGGCTTGAAAATAAAGTTGAATTTCCAGAATCATCATTGGATGATTTAAAAAGAGTAGCAAGAAGTTATGAAGCTAAATAATCTTTAATTCACTAACACCCATTTCTTCAATTATCTTAATGTTCTTTTTTAAGAATATTTTAAAAAAATCTTCAAATTTCATTTTATGCTTTATTTTTGCATAACATACTTGATTTTTAATAAATGCATCAGGATGTTTTTTCCTGAATCTTTCAAGATGTTCAACCATTGTTATTGCAGGTCCCTTTACAATTTCTTCATTCTTTTTTTCAACAACTAAATAACCAACAGCAATATTTTCATTTTCATCATAGTCAAATCCAGATTTTTTTATTTTAAACTCTCTTTTGATTTCATTTATAAAAAAATTAAAGAATTTCTTGGATTTAGTTCCTGCAATATCTCCAACTTGCTTATTAGTTCTTATTTTAATCTTTTTAACATCTTTAATATTTTTGAATTCATTTTCAACATTCTTCTTCCTGAAAAACTCTTCACTAGGATTTTTTAAAAATTCTCTGCAGGATTTTTTGAATTTCTCAAAAGTTTCACTGCTTAGACTTGAAAGAGCATTTCTTCCACTAAATGTAGGATCCACAAGAACTATTGGACTTAGTAGTTTAGATTCATTTAATTCAATCAACACTTCTTTTTTATTTTTATACGATTTTTCCATATCAATTACTGTTTTTTCATTATTATCCTTTGCCACAGCCTTAACAAAATTAAGAAATGTTTTATAATTAATAATCAAAAGTTCAAGAGCATATCCTGAAAATCCTCTTATATAGCTCTCAGCACCATAACAATCATTAGCATGACAAAATGCCTTTGCAATCATTATCTCATCACCAATTTTCTTATTCTTTTTAACTTTTTTCAAAACATAGTTAACATGAAAATAACTCAAATCAGTTATGTTCTTTGCTTCAGAAGGTTTATTTATTTTTATAACAGGTATTACCTCCAAAGTTATGTTCCCAATATGCTTCTGATAATAATCTCTTGAACCATGGATTTTTTTAAATTCCTTTCCAAGAACATCTCCAAGCATTTCAGATATTTTATCATCATATTTACTATCAAATCTTACAAAAACATCAACATCATACTTATCTTTATCAGTTTTTATCAAAGTATTTTTTGCCAAACTTCCTCCAATAAAAACTTCTGCTTTTATTTTTTTAGAATTTAATTTATTCTTAATTTCCTTAAGAAAATCATTAGAAATATCTTTTATTCTATCCAATTGTCCTTTATCTATTTTAACTTTTTTCAGTTCTTCACTAATAACTTTAGCCATACTCATAAAATATATAATAGAAAATATTATTTAAACCCTCTTATAGTATATAATATTAGAAAATTATCCTGAAAATGTTTATGTAAGTTGTGTTATACTTGATAGAAATGCTTATCATAATAGATGTATTTTACAATATTAATATTTTTACATTAGCTAATAATACTCACAGATAAAATCACCACCCATCCAACTCATTTTCAACTTTTTTAACCCATTCATTAATAATCCCCATCATCATTTCCCTTATTATATGTTTGTCATTTATTTTATAAAAATAAATATATCCACCACCAAAAAGATTATTCTGGCTTCTGATGACTAATTTTTTTTCATTTAAATTTTTTAAAGACCTCTGTGCAGTAGAAAGATCAAGATTTAATTTACTGGCAATCTCATTGCTCATAAAAGTTTTTTTATTTGCTTCAACTGGGTGTAATACTTCCAAGTTGGGTTTAGGTAATCGTCCCAGTTGAAGGCTATAAAAATCCCCTGACTTTCTAGTTTGGTTGGGATTTTTATTTTTAATAAGAAAATCCATTATTCTCAAATCAGATTTTGTTAATCCAAAACCACATTTAATAACTTCTCTTAATTCAAATCTTTTGCAAGCAAAATCAATCATGTTCAGGAGATGTAAAACAATTCAGGACTCCTCTCCTGAACAGACTAAAAATTTTAGAATAAATTTTTTTCATTTTTTAACATTAACTTCTTTAGAAATTTCTTCCTTTAGTTCCCAATATAAGTTGTAAACTGCAATTGCTCCATCTGCAGCAGAAGTAATCACCTGCTTAACATTATTATTTGTTACATCACCAATAGCATAAAATCCATGAATATTTGTTTTCTTATCCTTATCAACAATTACATATCCTTTTTTATCAAGATTTACATTTAAATCTTTTATTGAAGAATTGTCAGGACTAGCTCCAATTTCAATAAAAATTCCATTACAATTTATTATTTTTCCTGATTTTAATTTTATTCCTTGAACTTTTGTATCTCCAATTATTTCTATAATCTCTTCATTAAACTTTATTTCAATTTTTTTATTCGCATGTATCATCTCAATCCAACTAGGGTCTCCTTTTGCAAACTCTTTTCCTCTATAAACTACCATAACTTTTTTAGCAAATTCAGAAAGCAATAATGCAGAACTCATTGCAGCATCTCCACCACCAATTACAATAACATCCTTATTTTTAAAAAAAACCCCATCACAGGTAGTGCAATAACTAACACCTCTTCCTTGAAATTTGCCTTCACCAGGAATATTTAATCTTTCTCTTTTAGTTCCTGCAGCATAGATTACTTTACTAGCACTATAATCTTTTTTTTCAGTTTTAACTAAAAATTCTTTTTTATCTTGAACAATCTTATTAACTTCTTCATAGATTATCTCAACACCAAGAATTTTAGCATGTTCTGTAAACTTTTGCATTAATTCATAACCACTTATACTATCATAGGAAGGATAATTACAAATTTTAGGTGATGTTGAAGCAACTCCGCCCATATTCTTTGAAAAAACAAGAGTCTTTAATTTATATCTAGCTGCATAAATAGCAGCAGTAAGTCCTGCAGGCCCTCCACCAATTATTATTAAATCATATTTCATATTACATACCCTCCAAAATATTATCTATATTTGCCTTTAATGCATTCTCATTCATAAATCCAACCAATCTATCTACTTCCTTGTTATTTTTTAATATAATCAAACAGGGAATACCCTGTACTTCAAATTTACTAGCAAGTTCAGGAGTTTCATCACTATTAATCTTAACAAATTTCAATTTTCCAGTATATTGTGAACTCAATTTTTCAAATATAGGACTCATCATTTGACAAGGTCCGCACCAGGGAGCATAAAAATCAATTATAACTGGTATTTTCGATTGCCCAATTTCTTTCTTAAAATTTTCTTCATTAATCTGTATCATTTTAACTCCAATACTGTTACATAACAGCAGTACTATTTAAACCTTTTTAACTGCTGTAGAAAAAAGAACTAATTTGACAGTACTTACAGATAAATTGATTACGTCTGAAATTGAAAACCTCATCTTTTAAGATGAGGTAGTTAACTTGCTTTCAATTTCGGAGCATCCAAAAAACAAGTGCCTGTCACAAACCTCCACTTTTAAGTGGAGGTGGCACATTGTTTTTCTGATTATAGATCAGTAATAAATCGAGATGAAGAGAAGAATCACTTAATCTATGCTTGCTTCACTTAGCACCTATAAAATTACTAACAAATATAAAATAAACATTAACAAAGTTAGGTTTATTTTTGTGTATAGTTTTATTTAAGAGTTTCTTCATCCAAATTTTCTTCTAGACTATTTTCATCTTTTGAAGCTAAATCAGGATCTCTAATTTTTTTATTAATCTCACTCCTTCCAACTTTAATAGTATCATTTAAATCAATAACATACTTACCTTCTCCAAGTTTATAGATTATAGGTCTTGTTTTTGAAAACAAATTAATAATATCAATTTCATATTTACCTTGTCCAAGAACTCTTATAGACTCTATATCAAGTATAACAGGTTTATCAGGCTCATCAATCATTCCAGTTATTTCCCTTATATCTTTTTCAATTTTTTCCTTATCAGCCTGGCTTATATCTAATAAAGTTGCTGGAACCTCTTGCCTTAATTGTTCTACTTTTTCCTGCCTTATATAATAAAAGAATTTACTTTTACATTTACATCCTATAAGAAGCTCAGGAGCAGCATCAGGATAAACTTCTCCACAGTGCACGCATTGATGGGGTGACATTTTAGAATTGGTAACTCTATTTACATATTTCAAAAGAAATTCAAGTATATATAAATGTTGGTTACTACCTGAGGATAATCTTAGAAATAATTAAACTAAGTATATTGTCCATCTTCAAGCATCTTGCATTTTTCTCCTTTACATGAATGCAATCTAGAAGTAATGTTTTTATACTGCGCTAATTGCTCTGGAGATAGATTAAATGCAGCGTTGTTAAGTTGATAAGGATCTTTTTTATTATCATAGAATTCATCAAATGGTATTATTTCAGTAGAATTTAGATCAGGATTCTGGTTTGGCCAATGTATATAAGTTTTATCATCTGTACCATTTAAAATACGTAAAGTTTGAAATTCTGGAATTACAAAAACTCCATCAGATTTAGGAACCTCATTATAACCTTCAGCTAAGAATTGTTTTCTATTCCAAGTAGCTGTGAGATTATTTAATAATGGAACAAGAGATCTTCCATCAAGTGTTCTATTAGCCTGGACAGAGGCTAATTCAACAATAGTTGCAGTTAAATCTATATTCATTACAGGAGCACTTGTTTTTCCCTTTATGACTCCTGGCCCGCTTATAAATAATGGAACTCTAAGACCTTCTTCATATGGAATTTTTTTAGCTGTAAGCCTATGTTCACCAAAGTAATATCCATTATCAGAGGTGAATATTATGACTGTATTTTCATACTCATTATTTTTCTTTAGAGTATAAACAACTTTTCCTAATAAGTCATCCACAGCCATAATAGAAGCAAGCCCGTATCTATACATCTCATCAGCACTTTTTGCATGATCTGAAGTTAATGGTAATAATTGTTGAAATATAGGGGGTTTGTCAGATATATCTGATTCATTAAAAGAAGGTTTTTTTATTAAATGAGGTAGCTCTCCATTGAATATATTTCCATCAATATATTTTTTATGTCTTGGTGCAGGAGTGATTCTAGCTAAAAAAGCTAATCTATAATCATTAAAAAGAACGCTTGAATTTTCAAATGAAGAGAGAAACTCTTTTAATTCAGCAGGATGGGTCAAGAAATATTTTGCAAATTCTGCTATAGTCTCAAAATTCATAGTAACATGGCTTGCTATAGGTGTAATCTGGATAAAAAAAGGGTTTTTAATCTTTGAATATTTATTAATAGAGTTTACAGAAATATTTGCAAGTATGTCTGTCTGATAGTCTTCAGGATTATTTCCATATTTTATAACAGCACCATTATGATTAATAGTGTAATTATAAACTTGATATGTAGAAGGATCAATCAACCCATTCCAATCACTCCATCCAGGAGGAACATATGAAGCAGGAACATCCAGTCCATAACCATTTAAATATTTTCCAATATGAACTGTTTCATAGCCCTGATCTTTTAACCAAACAGGCAATACATTATACTCTTCTTTAGTTTGATTATCTTCAGTAAGCCATAAAGCCAAACCACTATAAAGCCTTTCTGTACCATTTATATTTTTTATAAATGAATTTCCATAAACCCCATTATTATGACAATACTGTCCTGATAAAAAAGCAGCTCGTGATGGGCAGCAAAGTGAATAAACAACAAATGAATTTTCAAATTCCAACCCTCTATTCAATTCCCTTTTAATATTTGGGAACTTGTTGCTTTTGACCAGCTCTTTCCAAGAATAATAATCAAAATCATCAACCATTAATACAACTATATTAGGTCTTGTATCAGGGTCGTCAATGACTCTTGCATTTATGTTTGTCAAGTTTATTATGTTACTCTGATAAATATAATTTATCAAAAAAATTGCAATCAATATAACAAGAAATAATCCAATTAGGTAAATTTTTACACTCTTTTTCATATATTAAATAAAATCCAATTATATATAAACTAATCGTTTATATGGCTCTGTCCGGAATTAAATCTCATAACTTTAGATGTTCTAAAAAATCACTTAATTTTTCTTTATCCCCCTTATTAATTAGGGGGGAGTAAATAAAAATAAGACAATAATAGATTAACTTTTATTAAAAATAAATGACTCCGGACAGAGCCGTTTATATAGTTAAATATCCTATCAAACCCCATAATCAATTCCAGACAACATAGGAATTACTTTTGTTCCATCACTCCAATTTCCCATATCTTTTGCAATATCACTACTTTCATTTATATATTCATAATCTTTTCCATAAAAAGCATAGTTTAATGCAGCGACAGTTGGTTTCCAATATCCATAATAATCCATTCCATAAAGAGGAAAAACTCTTGGAAGAACCTGAACAGAATTATGATTTGAGACTAAATCTATTGTTCCATAAATATCTGTCCTTGTAAACAAGAAGAACTTGTTTTTTCTCGAAATTTCAGTCTTATTTAATCTTCCATAAATGTATAAATTTTCCCATTCTTCTCTAGTAATATTAGGGGGCCCAACAGCCATTTCATTATCAATGATATAAACAAGAGTAATATTTGGATTTAAAGAAGAATAGTTTTCAGGAAGATTAAAAACACAGTAAACATTACCAGTAATATTATTTTCAGCACATAATTTTTTAGATCTTTCTTCACTTACTCCTTCGTGAAATATCAATGCTTTTGGTTCTGGAAGTCCTTTTTTAACAGCATCAACTCCAACTATGATTGTCATTAATCCCCCTAATGAATGTCCAGATATTGCAAATTTGTTTTCATCAGGCCAGACATGTCCTGGTTCAGTTTTCAGCTTTTTCAATGCGTCTTTTGTCTCATAAATAATATTATCTTCCCAATCCTTTGCACTTGCATTGTAATACCCATAGGATGGAAAAATTACAATATATCCTTTCCTAACAAAATGATTTATCATATTTATATAGAATGGTTTATTCAAGTCAGCCTGTAATATCATTCCATCAGCCCCAGGTACTTGATGGATATAAAGCAGGACAGGAGCTGATTTTGGTGTTGGATTTTTTGGTTCAAAAATATAATAAATAGCATTATTATAACGATAACCAGTTTGTTTCATTCCCCCATACAAATAATTTGATCCCCCAGGTCCTGTTTTTGGTTGAAGAGGGCCTATTATATTTCCCCAACTAAATATTAAATATCCATTAAGTTTGTTATTATTAATAAGAAAGTAAAAGCCAACAGATAAAATAATAATTCCCAGAATAAATATTGTTAATAAATAAATTTTAACACACTTTTTCATCTCATCATAACCTCTAACTTCTTTGGATCTTTCTTCATCTCTTTGACAACACTTGCAGGTCCAATAACAGTTAAACAATCTTGCTGTCCAATTAATGCCTTTGCAATTCCAAACTTAACCTTATCAAGAGCATTTTTATCTTTGTTATCCTGAGAAATAACAGCTAATTCAACTCCTTTGAATCCCTTTATATTTCCAATCATAATCATAGTATCTTCAATAAGTCTTGATTCTTCCTCAGGTTTCAATCTTCCTTGCAGGATAACAACCTTATTATCAAGAATTATTTTCAAAAGTTTTTTTATTCTCTCAACAGTATCTAACTTTACAATTTCAGAATATGGCATGAAATGCAATGTAAGTCCTTTTAATTTTGTATCTTTTTTCATTATTTTTTTTCTCCTTTTTTATCAATCAATGCACCAATTATTATTCCAATAATCATTCCGACAATTATGAATATTAATAATCTAATATAATCAGTATAAATGCATGAAAAACAAGACATCTCTAGAATCTTTTGAGATTTCATCATTTCACCAATAATAGCTGGAATTAAATAAACTATAGATATATCAGCAAATATTCCAACAATTAGCCCAATTATGCCTCCTTTAGTCCACGCTTTCATTATTTTCACTTCTTTTTATTATATATTATTTAATTGTATATATTTAAATGTTTATTTTATATTTTATCAATCTTATATTCACCTATTTTCTAAATATTCTCTTTGTCTTGCTGATATTTACTTTTTAATTATTAATAATACTTTAATTTTATGAACTAAACTTTTTTAGACAACCTGAAAACAGATTCATAAAATTCTTCCATACCCCTTCCTGTTTTTGCAGATATTCCAACTGTTTCATATTCAGGAAATGCAGATTGTATTTTCTTAAAATCTGCTCTTACAAGATCAATTTTATTTGCAGCAATCAGTACAGGAATCTCCCTTGAAATTAAGTTTCCAATAATAGTTATATTAACCTGTGAATAGGGATTTTCACAAGCATCTAGAACAATAATAACAGCATCAACATCATCCAACCATTTTATAGACTCTATTATTCCCTGGGTAGCTTCCTTTGCTCTTTGCTGAGCTTCTTTTTTCTTTAATTTAAATTTTAAGAAATCTTCATAATCAATTTTAGTAGCAATTCCAGGAGTATCCACAAGCTTGAATTTTAATATTTTTTCCTTGTATTTTATTTCAACTTCTTCCTTGAATTGAACATGTCTTGTTTCATGGGGAACATTACTAACTTTCCCAATTTCTTCACCTGTCCAGTCTTTACAAATTCTATTTGCAAGACTTGTTTTTCCTGCATTTGGAGGCCCATAAAATCCCAGGCTAATTTCCTTTCTTCTCCTAAATACAAGATTAAACAATCTTTTTGAAAAGTTTTTTAATATGCGTATTGCCATCTTTTTTATTACCTATTTGTTAATAAAAGATAATTTTTATATTTTATAAACCTAATTATACTGGATAACAATCTATTTAATAAAGGGGTTTTTTCCAGAATCTGCATTTCTCTTATTTAGTTCATTCTTAACCTGTTTGTTTTCAAGCCATTTGAATATTGGAATTTCCCACATTCCAATTCTTTCTCCTTTGAACTTCTTCCAAGCATATTCCAATTGTTCTCCTTTCCATCCCTGTTCCTTTAACTTGCTCATTATTCCAGATTTAACATTACCTTGATTAGAAGAATTATACATGAAATTTACAAGATTAAACAATTGGGTTTTATTTGCAAATAAGTAGGATTCATAATATCTTTTATATAATTCTTGCATAATCACATATACAATCACAGCAATAACAAGCAAAATAATCAATAACACTATTGCAGTTCCCCAAGGCTTGCAATCCCCAGGACAATCTTTATATGTTTCTCCAGAATCACATTTTCTATTATTATTGCAATTTCCAGTAGATATGCTACTGATTCCAACATTATCTAAATTAGGGACAACATACACAGGAAGATTCATAAAATCTACTTTTTGAGGATATAAAAATTGAATAAAAATATTTTGAGTTTGTTTTAATTCAGTTAATTCCATATACACAGCTTGATTATCCATTGTGTTTTTCGTGACTATTTCAGAATCTGGAAGCTTAATTGATTCAGCATCTCCATCTAAAACAACATATACAGTTTCTATATCACTTTTAGGATTTAGATTTAAGGAAGTATCTGTAAATAAAAATGCTGTTTCTCCACTATAATAACGTACAGAATAGGATTTTGAAGAGTAGGTAATATCTAAATTTTGGCTTAACCAAGTGTTTATTTGATTTGAAATATCTTCAGATTCACTTGCATTGCCAGCCCCAATTTCTTCTAACTTCACAAAATCAATTCTACCTGGATTTTGAAAAAATTTAGAACCAGTTATAGACTGAGTTACTTCCAATGATGAAGGAATTTTTAATGCAAGGAGTTCTTGCATTAAAGTAAGTTTTTTAGATGCCTCTGTATTTAATGTTTCATTGAATGTTTTTTCCATTGCATTTAAATCAGTATTTAAAGTAGTTAAATCAATTATTTTTTTATCCCCATTAACTTCTTTTCTAAAAAGAGCACTTACACCTTGGCTTTGAAGCTGAGAGTTAAATGCATTCATACTTGTTCTGTAATTTGTAATTGTTTTGCCAAATCCCTGATCAGGAGTATATATATTGATTACAATTGTTTTAGTAGAGCTTCCCTTATTAGTATTTATTTTCAAGGTTAAGGATTCTGTTCCAGTGCTTGAAAATTTACGAGTAACTTGATTTGTAGTAGTTACTATTGGAGTTGAATTGCCAAATTTCCATTCATACTGCTGTATTGCAGTAGCATTTGCACTGCTTGGCATAACTGCAAAAAAAGTATTATCTAAAAGAGCAACAGCATCATGTGGAAGTATTTCCAAAACCTCAGGAGCATCTCCAACACTTATATTTGATTTAAATATTTCTACATTCCCATTCTTTAATGAAAACATATAATCTCCTGTATTTCTAGGAGCTTTTATATTTGCAATTACTAAATCTAATTTCTGAAATAAACTGCTGCTCATAAGAGGTGGCTTAGAAACCAAATCACCAATAGTGGTTTCATTTTTCGGAATTCCACTTTCATAATAACCAAAATTAACACCATCTACAGTAATGCTCTGGCTTATTCCAGAATAAATTTTTATTGGAATAACACATCCATCAGAGCAATTGTAATTATATCTTCTGTCTATGTAATCTGTGATAACTGATTTAATGCTATCTCCTGTTGAGGAATTATCCATTCTAAATTTTTGAGGAGACCTATATTTAATAGCATAGGCAAAGATTTCGAAATCCTTTGGATTAGTACTATATGGATTTGTATAGGTAATAGAACCACAAGGATTTATTGATTCATATTTGATTTTATAATTATCTGGAATTTCAGGTTTAATACAAACAATTGCTTTTTTATTAGTTGTTAAATCTTCATTCAAAGTTATATTGCAAGTTATAGCACCATTTAAAGGAATAATATTTTCACATGGATATTTTAATCCACCTTCAGGTTCTAAAGAAAGAATAAATCTGCCATTTGCACCACCTCCACTTATATTTGCACCAATTAAAAATGATCTATGTGCAGTAATATCTATTTGTTCACAATATTCAACATCAGTTTCTAAAGCAAGAGGGGGGTCAACCACATTGCTGGCAACAAAACACCCATAGGGAAACAAGGATTCAGCAGAACACAGTTCATTTGACAGATTTTCAGTTGAACCTGGAAATTCAAAACTTCCATCATTCATTATATCTATTTTCAATGGCCTAACACAACTATCTGGCCCATTAGAACTAACATTAAATTCAATAAATCTCACATTATCTATTGTAGAGTCAGGAACAGAACTAACTACTTTTATTCCAAGTAATTTAGATTCTCCAGGGTTTAACACAAATGTTTTATAATCTGCACTTCCAACAATACTAAGATTTTCTCCGCAATCTTGAGGAAAACAATTTACCCTGATTCCATTATATTTAACTAATTGGCCCAAGGTTACACTTGCTCCTGCACTTGTGCCAAAAAAACTTTGAAATACAGATTCATTTGATTCTCTATCAAAACTTATATTTATCCAGCCAGTTATGTTCTCCAAAGGCCTGTAATTAGTTTTAATTTCTCCAGATACATTACCTTTTGTAATACTTGAACTAATTAATGCCAAGCTATTTATTATTACAAATGTTAAAAATAATATTCTAAATATTTGATTTTTCATGTAGGGAAATGGAAATTTTTTATTTTAAATAATCGGGTCCATTTCCCGAGTATCGAGGAAATTATACAATTTCCTAGACCCTAAAATTCATTCAGGAATTTTTTGGTCCTAAAAACAAGTGCCTTTTATAAATCACACATTAAATTGGATAATGGCACATTGTTTTTTTGATTGTGAATCTTTTTTATACATGAAATATAATATATAAATAAAAATCAATGAAATAATTGTGATAATAAAATTTCTCTTATCAAAAAAATCCATTTTAATTATGCTAGAGCAATCTATTCTTTTCAGTTGTTCTGTTCCATCACATCCAAGAATAGCTTCTCCATTACTAGGAGTTAAAACTCCTTTCCACGAAGCAAGTATATATCCTTCATCTGCACAAGAATCATTCCAGCTAGTTAATTGCCAATCACAAGAACTAGATATTGTGAAATTTACATGAGTTGTTACATTTACACAAGTTTTGTTTTTTGCTTCATATGGATAACATTTATTACTTGCATTAGTAGCACTACCATTCCATTTGCATGAACAAGCACTCTGATTATAACAAATATCATATCCTGTTTCAGTCCAGGTCCTAGGATCTATTCCACATATTCCTCCTGCACTAACAACAGTAAAATTTGCAGCACGTACATTACCACTAACAACACCATTAACAGTTCCTGTACATTCATCAGAACTTCCATTAAAGTCCTGACAAAAATATTTTCCATTCACAACACAAGTATAATTTGTACCACCCATGTTAGTACAAGTAGAACCCAATGGACAACACATTGTATTTCTTTGTCCATTTTCCTCTATACCATTTGCATCATAACATTTTCCATTAACTCCTGTTGTATTTCTTTGTGTATGATTGCTAGCATTCATCCAATCATCCCAAAGAGTTCCACCATTTGTACAAATAACTCCACCATTTACATTTAAATTAAATCCAACTTCTCCTTCTAAATAAGCAGCCATAACCCAACTCATTAAGCTTAATAAGAAAATCATCCCAAATATAATGCTTTTACTAATCACCCTTTTCTTTTTCATGGTATTTAAAGAGAAAATAACTTTATAAATATTCTCCTTGTCATTAATTTATATTAAATTTAATTTTTAATCCAACTTCATGTTCTCCACCTTTTGGAAATAGAATTGTAAAAGGAGATGAATTTGTAGGATACCAGGATTCAGTTGTTCCATCAATAACCCATGTAAAATTAAATCTTGCATCTGAAGAATTAGCATATTTATAGCAATATATTTTAGAGGAAATATTAACTGAATCAGTAATATTATAACAACTTCTTCCAATTAGAAGAGCAGTTGCATTGCAAACACCAGAATTATAACTGCAATTTGCAACATGAGTACTTCTTGCATCAACCTGTATTGGATCTGCACTAAATGTTTTATTTTTATAATTAGGTTTATCTATAATAACAAATAAAACCAGTTCTTCTTTGTAAATGAAAATCCTATCTAAATCATATTCATGTTGATTTAATCTTGCACTCCTTGTTGTTTCAAGAGCAGTTGCATTTATGATTCTTGTTCCTGCAGCAGAAGAATTATAACTATGAGTATTATTGCAATTACTAGTTCCATTATTACAATTTATTCCAATAGTAGTATTCCCATCATCAAAATCCCAATAAACATCAATCAAATCATCTTCATCAGAAGAAACCTGTTCAAATGAAATATTATTTGTAAGTCCATCAGATTTTATTATAAAACTTGAATTTTCAATAGGTTTGATAATAGTTATCCTAGGCATTGCATTGCTTTCATTTGAAACATTCAATGTATTAGAAGAATAAACATCAGATGCTCCTTGAACAGTTGCATTAAAATAAAAATTACCTGTCTGGTTTGGTTTGTAATTTAAAAAACCTATTGAAGAAAATTGTCCAAAAACAAAATCTCCAAATAACCACCTCCATCCACAAGAAAATCCAGTACAAGTATCATTATAATAAATTTTATAACTAATATTTGAATTATTGACATTTTGTCTAAAAAGAACAAGTTTGACAAGGTCATTAACTTGAGAAAATGTAATATTATTTCCATTCATATCCTGAAATGTAGCATTTCCAGGAAAAGCAGGAGTATAACAATCATTAGTTGCATTGCATAATTGCCCAGGAAGACAATTAGTCAAACTACAATCAATTATTCCACTACAAGTCCCATTAGCCATAGCAGTTCCACATTTTCCAGGATAATCTGCACATGTTTTTGGGACACAAGGAGTATAACAAAAACCAGAAGTTGCATTGCATGTTTGTGAGCCACAATTATCTGCGCAATTAAGATATCCGCCACAACTATCACTTAAACTACTTCCACATTGTCCAGAATAATTTGCAGCACAAGTTTTAGGTGTACAACATGCACCACTATAACAAGTTCCAGGAGAGCAAGTTTGGGTTAATTGGCCTACACTAGAATCAGAACAAGAACTTGAAGCTTGTCCAGGATTATTACAAGTATAGGTTGTATAATTCTGAAAAACATTCCCACTTTGACAAAATAAACTTCCTGTAAATCCATCTGTTCCACATTGTGAACTTGAACTACATGCTATATAATCAGGATAAGACTCTAATATAAAATTATCAATAATTTGCGCCTCAGCATGCACATTACCTGTAACAGCAGAAATAAACATATTTTTTTCAGAATAATTAATATCTGAAAAAGTATATGTTAAAGTAGGTACATTATTGTTATTTAAATAAACAGTAACAGTACCATTATTAAAATATATTTTTGCATGGTGAAGAGATTCATTTTTTATTGTAAATACATTTACACATGGTAAAGAATAGGTTAAATGATTATAATTAAATTTCATAACACCAATATGACTAGCAGAACAATCCCAAGAGTTTAAGAAAATATCAAAATCAATTCCATATCCATTATTTCCAGTGCTGTTTGTAGAATTATACTTTGAATAAAACCAAAAAAATATTCCATCTGCATTAGAACTATCACAATCACCAATACAATCAAATTTAAAATCAAAATCAACAGACCAGTTCTTTGAAGTCAATGTATATCTAGGTGCCATTGAGCAAGCTAAATTATCACTGCCTCCAGCTAAATTTACAGATGAAGAGCTATAAACACACCTATCACCACTAGAAGTATGTTCATCATCTCCTCTTTTTATATTCCATTTTCCATTACTATTAGGATCTGTTAAAAAATAATCTTGAAAAACAACTGTAGCACTTATTTCACTAAATACATAAAAAATAATCAAAACTAATGCAATAAGTAAGATTACACTCTTTTTCATATCATTCCAAGATAAAATAACTTTATAAATATTCTTTTTCTTATAGATTAAATCTAACTCTTAATCCTATAAAATGTTCTCCACCTTCTGGAAATACTTTTATAAAAGGAGATGAATTTGTAGGATACCATGATTTTGTTTCACCATCAATAGACCAGGTAAAATTAAATC
>JAGVWZ010000046.1:0-15450 GCA_018304045.1 Candidatus Pacearchaeota archaeon
ATTTTGAGTTTTATAGTTTCTCTTCTAATTATTTCTCTCTTCAAATTTGTTCACCTCCCTTTTAAGGGAGTGTAACAAATGTTATGAACCTACACACTATGAACCGGTTCTGTGTCCTGAACCAGGACACTATAAACCAATAATAAAAAGCCTTATAAGATTAATAGTGATAACAATACCATGGAAAAAAGAGGGTTAACAACAGAAGAATCAAAAAAAAGACTAGAACAATATGGTTTTAATGAAATAATTGAAACCTCATTATCTTCACCATTTAAAATTTTCCTAAGGCAAATAAAAGGAAATTACATAATCTATCTACTAACAATCGCAGCAATAATATCTTTCTTTGTTGAAAAATCAGTAACAGCCTATACAATTTTAGCAGTAATTCTAATAGTAATAATAGTTGGATTTTTTCAAGAATACCGGGCAGAAAAAGCAATTAAAGCATTAAAAAACATGCTAATACCAGTATCAATAGTAATAAGGGACAGTAAAGAACAGGAAATAGACTCCAAGAAAATTGTTCCAGGAGATTTAATTGTCCTAAGAACAGGAGAAAAAATTCCAGCAGACTGTATTTTAATTGAAGAAAAAGACCTTTTAATCAATGAATCCATTTTAACTGGTGAGTCAGAGGAAGTAAAAAAGAAAGTTTCCAGAGATTCAAAAAAATATTCTGATGAGAATATTATTTTTATGGGAACATTTATTGTAAATGGAAGATGCATTGCAAAGGCAGTCCATACTGGAATGAATACTAAATTCGGCCAAATATCTGGAATGATATCCTCTGCAGAAAAAGAAATGCCCCTTCAAAACAAAATAAACAAAATATCCAAATACATGTCCATAGCCTCAATTATTTTTTCTATATTAACAGGAATAATAATGTTTTTAACACCAAACTCAAATTCATCATTAGTAGATATTTTAATTGTAGTAATTGCACTTTCAGTTTCTGCATTTCCAGAAGGTCTTCCAGTTGTAATGATAACTGCTCTAGCATCAGGAGCCTATAAAATGGCACTAAAAAATGCAATTGTAAATAGAATGTCTGTAATAGAAACACTAGGGGAAACAACAGTAATTTGCTCAGATAAAACAGGCACAATAACAACCGGAGAAATGACTGTAAAAAAAATACTAAGGGACAATAGAATTGTAGAAATTTCAGGAGAAGGCTATAGGGGAGAAGGAGAATTCTTTGAAAAAAATAAAAAAATCAATTTAAAAGACGATCTTGTTCTAGGTAATTTGATTAGAGCATCCATACTGTGTAACGATGCTAAAATAGAAAGAACAGGTGAAGATAATGAATATAGAATAATAGGTAATCCCACAGAAGCAGCATTACTAATAATGGGTGCAAAAGCAGATATTTTTAAAGAAGATATAAAATCAACAAGAATTGAAGAAATACCTTTCAATTCTGAAAGAAAAATAATGTCAGTATTATGTAGAAAAGAAAATAACTATGTATATTCAAAAGGAGCTCCGGAAATACTATTAAAAAAATGTAAAAAAATACAAAGGGAAGATGGAATATTTACACTGACTGAAAAAGAAAAACAAAGAATTTTAGAAATAAACAAAGAAATGAATTCAGAATGTCTAAGAACAATTGCAATAGCATTCAAAAAAACAAATAGTACTAAAAAAGACCAAATAGAAGAAGAATTAATTTTTATTGGAATAGTGGCAATGGAAGATCCTGCAAGAGAAGAAGTAGCAGAATCCATAAAAATATGTCTAAATGCAGGAATTAAAGTAAAAATGATTACCGGAGACCACAAAGAAATAGCAATTGCTATTTCAAAAAAAATAGGGCTAAAAGGTGGGATTATTGAAGGCTATGAATTAGATAATATGAATGAAGAAGAATTATCAAATATAGTGGATAAAATAAGTATTTTTGCAAGAGTAAGACCTGAACATAAATTAAAGATAATAAAAGCATTGAAATTAAACGGAGAAATAGTTACAATGACTGGAGATGGTGTAAATGATGCTCCTGCATTAAAAGAAGCCCATATTGGAGTAGCAATGGGAAAAAATGGAACAGATGTTGCAAGATCTGTTGCAGACTTAACATTAAAAGATGATCATTTTTCAACAATAGTTAATGCAATAAAAGAAGGAAGAACTATTTTTAAAAACATAAGAAAATTTGTAAGTTATCAATTATCATGCAATTATGCAGAATTATCCTTACTATTCTTTGGAGTAATATTATCTCCGTTTTTAGGATGGCAAATACCAATACTTCTTGCCCTCCATATATTGTTTATGAATCTTGTCACAGATGATATTCCATCCATAACTTTAGCCCTAACTCCTTCTTCAAGTGATATAATGGAAGATAAACCAAAAAAGAATCAAGAAATACTAAATAAATCCCTTATAATCTCTATAATAATAATTGGAATATCTATGTCACTAATAGTCCTCCTGGGATTTTATATTTCATCAAATATATTTAAAAATGATATAACAACCTCAAGAACAATTGCCCTAGTATCTTTAATTTGTTTAGAAATAGCCAATGCATTTAATTTTATTTCCCTAAGAAAAAAAGTTAATATAAAAGCATTTTTAGCAAACAAATATCTTCTAATAGCATCACTAATATCAATTTTAGCAACACTTCTAATAATCTACACCCCTTTAAACAAAGTATTTGAAACAACACCAATTGGAATAATAGAATGGTCAATAGCAATAGTATCTTCAATAATTATAATAATCATAATGAACATCATCAAATCATTATCAAACTTTACAGGATTTGGAGAGACTAAAATAAACAAATAAGATTTTAAAAACAATCCTCATCCACTTCTTCAACTTCAGCCTCTGCTTTTTCTAAATCCATCGCAGCTTTAGTTAAAAGTTCTTTATCTTCCCCCTCAACTTCACTAGCCAGTTCTTGCACAGAATCCTCAGCAGTCTTAATATCTTTTTCAGCCTTATCAAACTTATTAAAATCAACCTTTTTCATAATTATAGATAAAAAAGGTTATTTATTAATATTACTATAGTTAACAAATATCAAGAAAAAGATTTAGATTTTAATATATCTACAAAACTAATTGTAATAAAAAAGATGAGCATGCAAATCTTAAGATAAATCTGCACATTAACAAATTTTAAGTCAGTCTACTTCTCAAAAAAATATACTTCACTCATCATTGTCCTACAATAGATAACAATAGGTCTACTATAAAATCCCTTTAGCAATCAATGCTTTAATCAATTGTTCATTATCTTCAAATAAAATTGTTTTTATTCCAAGTGCTCGAGCAGGTTTTAGATTCCATTCCCTATTATCAATAAATAAAACCCTTTCCCCAGTTAACCTCAATTTTTTTAGTAATAACCTATAAATCTTTGGATTAGGTTTTCTCAGACCAACATCACAGGATATAATTACAGGCCTAAATCCTCGAATATCTTTTTGTAAAATCAATGCATCCTTAGACAAATACCATTGATCACTTAAAATACCAACCCTATAACCCTTTTTTATTAAATCATGGGCGAGTTTATACAATTCAATATTTTTCTTAAAATGCTTTTTATAGGCTAATAAAAAAAATTTTTCAAGTTTAGAAACACTACATTTAAGATTTTTTGCCATAACATAAAGGGTCTTTCTTCTATTGATTTTGCCCTCAATAGATTTTGCATAAACACTATCAATTGCATCAAACCAAGTGTCCAAATCAATACCCAATTTATCAGCCATAAAATTATGAACTCCAAGTAAATGATGTCCCTCCACTGCTTTTTTCTCATATCTTCCCAAAGATAAAACTCCTCCAACATCAAATATTATTGCACGAATCTTATTTTTAGGCCTCATCTAGTTTTTACCTCCAAAAAGTTCTTAATTTGATTAATCTTTTCTTGATCCTGTTTTCCTCTTTTTTCAACACGATAACCATCCCTTCTTGATTGAGAATAAACTTTAAGATAATGTTCAGCAGAAAGAACTTTAAATTTTGCATGATTAACATTGATTTCATTTAATTCTTCCAGATTAATTCCAGCAAAAACATCTAAATCATTCTTTGAAAAATTAATAACAACCCCTTCTTTTTCAAATTCATGTTCATGAAGATCCTTAAGTTTAAAACCAAATTTTTCCATATATCCTAAAAAAGAATCCCATTTTTCATCAAAATATTCTAAAGACAATAAAATATCAATATCATCTGATTTTGTAAACTCTCCGATACAAAAGTTTAATCCAAGAGATCCATAGAGAATCGGAATTATATTAATTTTATTTAATTTCTTACATATATCTAAAAAAAATAGAAATTTCTTCTTATTTATTTCTAAATTGACTTCTGAATTTTTATTCATTTTCATCTTTTTTTCATGAATAAAAACAAAATTCCATTAATAAACCTTCTCAAAATCCTGTTCTTCCCAAGTCTTCAAAACTTTGTTTTGAATGAACCAGAAAATAAATTTTCTGGGGCTTCTTTCAAAAAGGCTCTAAGTACTGCAGAATAACTAGCAATTTTTAACAATCCTTCTCAAACTATATATACTTGGTTACCCTATAATATTTATCATTCTTATTAATGAATTAAAATGGGCGTATGAAATAATACAGTCGAGCTATATATACTATAAACAATTAAACGAATGGAGGTATAAAAATGGAAATGCAAATGTATGACTATGATGAATCATGTAATTGTTGCGATATGGAAAGAAGTTTCATAACTAAAGATGAAAGAATATCTGTATTAAACAAATATAAAGAACAGCTTGAAAAAGAAATAAAAGGCGTTGAAGAAGAAATCAAATCAATTAAATCAGATAAATAAAAGTAAATGCAATCAAAAGGACCATATTTAGATATTACTTAATATTGTAAACTGGAAATGAAAACCAGATTATAAGGAGGTTAATAAAAAATGAAAAATACACCAATAATAATAGGCGCAATAGTAATTGTCTTGGTTTTAATAATTGGAGCTGTCCTATTCTTAGGAATGAATAATAATTCCAATATACCTACAAACAATCCTCCAGTAACTAATACGCCTGCAACAGGCAATGCTAAAACATATACAGTTGATATACAAAATTTTCAATTCTCTCCATCAACAATAACAATAAAAGCAGGAGATAGTGTGACTTGGACAAACATGGACTCCATGTCCCACACAGTTACATCTAGTTCAGGAAATGAATTAAACTCTCCAACATTGGCCAATGGAAAAACATATTCCAACACATTCAGTACACCCGGAACCTATAGCTATTATTGCACTATTCACCCATCGATGAAAGCAACAGTAATAGTTCAATGAAGTTAATAATTAATTGTAAGGAGGACGAGCATTTTCAGATTACAAAATAAGAAAACAACAATCTGGAAGTGTGAGGAAATAAAATGGAATATGAAATGGATTGCGATGATGGATTTAGAATACATAGCAGAAATAAAGATGAAGTAGTCAATATGGGAACTATGCACGTTATGAACATGCATCCAACTATGAAAGTATCTGGAGAAGATATGATGAAAAAAGTAAAAAAGATGTAATTAATTTTTGTTTTTACGAAAGTTGAGGATTAATTTTAATTTACAACCTCAACTTTCCATCTTGCCAATCTTTTATAACATTAGTAAAAGTTCTGTTTTCATCAACAACACCACCTTTTTTTAGATAACTTTTTTTCATCCCAATCTTTTCTACAATAATATCATTATCATCTTCTTCCTCCTTTGATATAGAAATATCAAAATGTTCCTCAAAAGCTTTTTTGTTATGTTTCATAAACATCTTTATTATACCATAGCAAACATTTTCAGGATCCCTAATCTTTTCAATATCCCTTGCACCAATTAAACCATACCGTAAATCATCATCAGCCTGCAATGGAATAACTCCCGGACTGTCAATTATTTTCATATCATCGCTAACATTAATCCAATGCATTCCATGAGTAGTTCCTGCTTTCTTACTGACCTTAACTTTTTTCTTATGAGCTAAACCATTAATAATACTTGATTTTCCAACATTAGGATAACCTAATACTCCAATAATAATTTCTGCCCGAGGAAGTCTAAAAGGATATCCTTTTGCACTACCTGTTTTAGTTGGAAGAACTCTTTTACCATATTTTTTAAATTCTTTCTTAATAGTATAAGCAAGAATTTTATAAGAAGTCTTATCCCTATTAGTAACAAAAACTACTTTTTCATCTTTAAAAATATCTAAATTTGCTCTTAAATCTTCTTTTTTAACAAGATCACTTTTATTAACAACATAGATAACAGGTCTCCCAATTTCTTTAATCAATTTTTCAACTTCCTCATTTCTAGAAAGACTAATCATTCTTGCATCAAGAACTTCAAGAACAACATCACTTTCTACAACAATTCTTTTTATTAAATCCCAATAAGGTATTATATTTGTTCTCTGCTTAGGCCTCCTAGGCATATATCTTTGATTCATAAAAACCTAAAGAAAATCTCACTTAAATAGTTTATCTATTTATTCTACTTTTGATTATTGTACAGAGCAGTTATTTCATCGCTATTTAAACTTCTGTTGAATATCATAACATTATCAATTGAACCATTAAAGTAAAAATAAGCAGCCCCTCCTTCCCTATTCATTCCTATTGTAAAATTATTAGAATTTGGAACCCCATGGACTACTCCAGCATAGCTTCCATCAAGATTTGAATTTAGATAATATTTTCTTGTTGTGCCATCATAGGTTACTCCAACAAAACTCCATATGTTAGTTATAACATCTGTTGAAGGCAAAGGATCACTTGACCACCAATAATTCATTGGTCGGCAATTTCTTAAAATAAATGCATTACTATTAAAATTCGAACCATAAACTCCCCAATCAACAATCCCTCTTTCTAAAGTACAGTTATTTGGATTGACCCATACAAATATTGAATAAGGTTCATTTAAAATAGGTAATTTTGCATTGGTTACTGAAACATAGGATGTTCCATTAAAATTCATTGCACTTCCATCATTTCCTTTATTATTTTTTGTAAATGTTGTCCCATTTATCACCCCATTATTTATTCCCATGTTATCTAAAGCATTTCCATCAAACTTCCACCAACTAACTAGTCCTGCAGATGTAGGAATTGTGTCTATTATTCTATTTCCACTAACATCTTTTTTAACAGCTTCTGTATTCTCTATAATCTCCATGCCATTTGTATTCCCAAATATAGGAACAACATAAACAGATTTTATATCAATACTATTATACCCAATCTCACTAACATTAAAAACAAAATTCCTTGTTTCCAACTCACTTATATTTTCTAGTCGAGTAACAATTTTTCTTTCATTATTTTTATTTTCAAAAATAAATTTCATTCCGGTCATATCTCCTTTTCCACTACCTCTATGAACCTGAACTTCTGCACCACCTGTAACATATAATTTTGTCTGCTTTATTTCAAGTTGGGTTGTTAAAACATCTGTTCCAGAACTAACATTTGAATTTTTCAATATCATATAGACTATATTCCAAATAATTATGATAGAAACAATTACAATACTAATCAAAAGAACTGTAGTAATTATACCACTCTGAGATTTACTATTCATCCTCTTTTTCATAATATAATTAAAACAAATATAGTTTAAAAATCCTATCAAAAAAATTCCAAACCTTTATAAACCGCAATTTCCAAGCAATAGTAGATAAATAAGATATATAATAGATTATATAATTGTCTAAGAAAAAGCTTGGCCAACAAAAATTTGTTGCAGCTATTCATTTTTCTTAAAAGAATACCCACTGTATTCTCTAATAAAACCTTAATAAGTTTAGGCAGTATTTATACTATTTATAAAAATAAATATGACAAATGAACATAAAATCAATGAATCTAAAACTAGTGAATATAAAACTAGTGAATTTGAAAAACTAGGAATTAGTAAAGAATTACTAAGAGCTCTGAATGATGAAAAATTTGAAAAACCAACTGAAATACAAGAACTTGCTATTCCTTTAGTTTTACAAGGAAAAGATGTAATAGCAAGAGCTTCAACAGGTTCTGGAAAAACACTGGCATTTGGTTCAACAATTCTACAAAACACAAAAAGAGATTATGGCATTCAGTCCCTAATTTTAGCACCAACAAGAGAATTAGCAGAACAAATTTCAAAGGCATTAAAAAAATTTTCAAAATATGCTTCCTTGAATATATGTGCAATCTATGGTGGAGTTTCTTTTAATCCCCAAGTAGAAGATTTAGAATATGCAGAAGTTGTTGTAGGAACTCCTGGAAGAATACTAGACCATTTATCAAGAAACACAATTAATCTTAAACATCTAAAAACACTTGTTTTAGATGAAGCAGACAGAATGCTTGACATGGGATTTATAGATGATGTTGAAAAAATAATTTCTCAATGTCCAAAAGAAAGACAAACTCTTTTGTTTTCAGCAACCATATCCCAAGATATTCTAAGACTTTCAAAAAAATACATGAAACATCAAGTAGAAGTATCTGCAGAAGAATATGTAGACCCCACTCTATTGACTCAAGTATACTATGACGTAGATGACAATTTAAAATTCTCCCTATTAAAACATTTGCTCGAACATGAAGATGCAAAATTAGTAATGGTATTTTGCAATACAAGAAAAAATGTTGATTTTGTTGCAAATAATCTAAAATTCCTAGGTTTAGAAAGCTTACCAATTCATGG
Source organism: Candidatus Pacearchaeota archaeon (assembly GCA_018304045.1). Lineage (GTDB taxonomy): Archaea > Nanobdellota > Nanobdellia > Pacearchaeales > GW2011-AR1 > ARS1285. The sequence goes on from JAGVWZ010000046.1 coordinate 8,732, forward strand.
AGGATTTTCTCAAGAAAAAAGAAATAGAACAATGGAACAATTCAATTCTAAAAAAACCCAGGTTCTTGTTTGCACAGATATTGCAGCAAGAGGACTTGATATTAAAGGAGTCAGTCATATCTATAATTACAACATGCCAAATGATGCAAAAGAATATATCCATAGAATAGGAAGAACAGCAAGAGCTGGAAAAGAAGGAAAAGTAATAAATCTTATTTCAAGCAGAGACCATGAAAATTTTAGAAGCATTCTAAAAGATGATTCATTAAAAATAGAAGCATTAGAAACTCCTGAACTAGAAAGAATACCAATAAGATGGATACCTGAGGGAAGAAGAGGTAGAGATAGTAGAGGCGGAGGAAGAGGAAGCTCATTTGGAGGAAATAGTAGGGGCAGAGAAAGTAGAGGAGGCTATGGAAGAAGAGATAGTAGAGATAGAAATGATGATAGAAGAGAATATTCAAGAGCACCAAGACATAGAACAGACAGCAGAGATAGCAGACATAGAAGCTCTAGCAGAGATAGAAGACCATCCTCAAGCAGAATTGGAAGAAGTAGATTCTAATTCTATATCACAATAATTTTTATCTGCCATAATAATTTAACTGCCATATTTATTTTACTTAGCAAATATTTAAAAAGGGTATCTCCTAAAAATTCTACAATGATAGGATTTAGATATTACCACAGAGAGAAAGAATGGAGTGCAGTATTCATAGATTCATGTATGGGACTTTCAGAGGAAGGAAGGCTTCAATTCTGTAGGCAAACAACAGACATGTACCTTGATAAAAAGAGAACTGCAAAATTAAAAGGAGAAGGTTATGAAGGGCTAGCAATATATGCAGGCTATGGAATTTTAGAAGGAATCGGCGGACCTAGATTTATACTTGATTTAGAAACTGAAACAGGAAAACAAAAAGTAGACATGATTGTTTTAGAACAAAGAGTTGATGCTAGTTTGAATTAATACTAGCACAAATAACATTTAAAATACTAATTTATATAACAATAATCCTTTTAAACTATTAATAACTAACATTAAAATGTATGATTTTAAGTATCAATATTTATATGAAAGTGGAAGCACTCAGATAGTAGGTATCAACATAAAACAATTTTAACAGCAGTATTTTCATTTGATTCACAAGTTCCACCAAAAGATAGGGCAGAAGTTAAAAAAAGATGTCAACTTTCTGAAATAAGAAGAAGAGAAGGTTGTTCAGGAACATTTCGTATTAAATTATCAGGAGAATTAGATACATTTATAACAGAAAATTTAGGCTATAGGTCATCCTACAGAGATTTCTTAAGCGGAAAGCAATATACTGGGCACAGAGAAGTAGTAATAATAACACCTCATTTATGGGGATTAGGATTTAATTTAAAATCAGAAGCAGGAGAAAAATTAGATTTAGATAAAATGATAAATCTAGAAGCCCTAAATGAATTTGTTCTTACAGGAAAACTTTCCCCTAGAATTGAAGAAAAACTTCAAGCACAACCAGCTTAAAAATTCAAAGCCAATTGCCCTATTTAATTTTTTATAACTTATCATTGTCTTACAAAAGCTAATAAATATTAAAGAGATATTTTTTAAAACATATATTTCTTTAAGGCTCTTCGCCAATTTTAGGGAGATTTTGTTTGTCTTCAGTCAAGGCAAAATCTCTTTTTTATCATCAACTACCAATAAAATCAGCTAGGATAAATGAGCATTAGTGAATGATATGATTGCAAGAATTTTCATTAATTTAAAAAAAACAAATCTTCAAAAATCGGACAAGTTCCTATTTTACTAATAATACTAAATATTACTCTTTTAAAACCTAATGGGCTTAAACAGCAAATTATTTTTATCCTAAATCGGGAGAAGAGGCTTCTTTAATTATTATAATTCTAAATACAATAATCCTTAAATATAGAAAAATTTTAAAGAATTTATGGTAGAGCAATATGAACTAGATGACTTCAGTGGCGGAGATTGGGTGGAAATTCACTATAAACCAAGAATTAGTGGAGTTTCAACAGAATTTCATTACGAATTTCCAACAGTAATTAATTCTATTTCTAATAGAAATAATGATCCGGATGAGGATCATATCACTGTAAGACTTACTCCTCGAGAAGTTCCAGCTAGATTACCAAGAAAAGATATAACCCAAATCTGGCATTTAGCAAAAGCAGCACACTAACCTAAAACAAGCAAACTTTAAAACTAGTATTTTTCTTAGTTATTTATGAAATCTAACAAATATGAACTTCTAGCACCAGCAGGAGATTTTCAATGCCTGATAGCTGCAATAAACGCAGGAGCAGATGCTATTTATTTTGGATTGCAGGAGTTTAATATGCGCCAAAGAGCAAAAAACTTCAAAATATCTGACCTACAAAAAATTAAAAAAATATGCCAACAAAAAAATATCCAAGCCTATTTAACATTAAACACAATAATCTATGATAATGAAATAAAAAAATTAGATTCTCTAATTAAAAAAGTAAAACCATTTGTTAATGCTATAATCTGTTCAGATATAGCTGTAATGCAACTTTGTAAAAGATACAAAATACCATTTCATGTTTCAACACAATGTTCCATATCAAACACAGAAACAGCAAAATTCTACAAAAAGTTAGGTGCAGAAAGAATAGTACTTGCTAGAGAATTAAGTCTAGCACAAATAAAAAAAATAGCAAAAATTATTCCAGTTGAAATATTCATTCATGGAGCAATGTGTGCCTCTGTTTCAGGAAGGTGTTTCCTATCACAGCAAATGTTTAAACAATCCGCAAATAAAGGATTATGTGTTCAACCCTGCAGAAGAGAATACATTGTAAAAGATCCAGAAGGAAATGAACTAAAAGTAAATAATAATTTCATTTTCTCAGCAAAAGACCTATGCACACTTCCATTTTTTGAAAAAATAAAAAAATCAGGGGTAATTGCATTCAAGATAGAAGGAAGAAACAGAGAACCTGAATATGTAGATACAGTAGTAAAGACTTATAGAAAAGCAATTGATAAAAAATTATCAAAACAAGAAATAAAAAATAGTCTAAAAGAATTGAACAATGTCTATAACAAAGGTTTTTCATCTGGATTTTATCTAGGAACTCCAACATCAGATGACTATTCTAAAACCGAGCATAGCTCTGCTACTTGTACAAAACAGTTTATAGGAAAAATAATCCATTACTATGATAAAATAGAAGTAGGCTTACTAAAATTAAATACTGGAAATCTAAAACTAGGGGATGAAATAATAATACTAGGAAAAACAACTGGAATAAAAAAAGCAAAAATAGAAACAATGGAATTAGAACACAAACCAATAAACCAAGCAATAAAAGGTCAGATAATAGGCCTAAAACTTCCAAAATGCAGAAAAAACAATGATTTATACAAAATCATTGAAAAAAGATAACTAGTACCATTAACATAAATTTTTATAAATCCCAATGTTCCAATAAATCTATGAATATTCAAAGAGTTAAGCAAGGAGCAAGAATAACTCTTTACAATGGAATCTACATGATTCTGCTAGGAATTTATCAAGTTTTTTTTATAAAAACAAATATGAGGATAACCTTTAATTCAATATTTTTATTATGGGGTTTTTTTGCTAGATATAATAGCAATGTAGCTTACCTATTTCAATTATTTAATATATTAATAGGAATACTGCTAATTTCCCAAGGAATATTAATTGTATATCTTTCAGATTTTATAATAAAAAGAAAAGAAAAAATGACCTGGACAATACTGTTCCTATCTGGAATAATATCCTGGGCAGCTCTTTTGGTGATAAGTATTCTCTTTAACAACTGGTTATTAATAGTTTTAACTGCAATAGGTTGGTTAACATTTCTTCTTGGAATGGTAATTCCAATAAAATATTACATAGAAAAGAACTATAAAGAGTATTAAATATAAGAACATTAGATTTTTAAAACTCAAAATCCTTGTTATAAAGAAAAAAGATGGCAATATTAATAAATATAATATCAATATCTGTAGTAATTATAATACTAAGTGTAATAATCTATGTAATACATTGTATAAATAAAAGACTAAAAGAAAAAATTGACACTGAAAAAAGAAGATTAATTATAATTCAAGAAAGACTGGATAAAATAAATAAAAAAAATCCTGGAGAAAAGGATTTAGATGAGTTAGACAAATTAGCTAGAGATTTCTTTAAAAACAAGGATAATTTAGGTTACAATCTGTCTTATTTAGAACTAGCAAAAGAATTCAAAAAAAATAATAAAAAAGAGTCACATTTTTGCATTAAAATGTCTGAATTAATGTATTCTAAAAAAGAACCAAAAGAAAAAGAAATAAAAGAAGCAATAAATATTTTTTCAGAATTAATATAAACCCCTATAGTGGATACTATATGACAACTTTGCTGAAATAAACAATAAATTCTCTTAAAATAAATAAGATTATAGAAGCTACAATCAAATAAATAGCCAATGGAAATCGAACAAGTTTATTTTCTAGTTCAACTAAAGAACTAAAAGAATCATTCATTTGAGCAAAATTATTAGCTTTAAAATATTTCCCACCAGTTTTGTTTGAGATTAGTTTTAAAGTATATTCATCAATCTTAGATACACCAAAATTAGTATTTCCACCAGTATCAGTACCTATTCCAAAAGTGTTAATAATTAGATGATTATCAACTGCATTGCTTATAGCCAAGTCTATATTGCCCATATTAACCTGCCCATCACTCAATATAATCAAAGCACGATTATTTTCATTTTTTAGAAGCAATATAGAGAGAGAAATAACTTCAAAAATATCAGTGCCACCAAAATTAGTTAATTTGGTATTATTTATACTAGCCAACAAAATATTTTTATTAGATGTAAGTTGTTGTTCAATTAGCGAATTAGTTGAAAAAGAGATAATACCTACTTTAGAATTTAATGGAAGTGAGTTTACAAAGCCAATTGCAGTTTCTTTTGCAGCTTTAAACCTATTTGGCATTAAATCACTTGCTCCCATGCTTTCAGAAGAATCAATTGCAATAATATAGGAATAAGAACTGCTTGGTTTATCAACATAAACATTAAGGCCTGACAAAGAAAAAACAATAAATATAACTAAAAGCAAATCCAATAAAAAAATAAAAATATTCTTCGAATATATATCTACTCCTTTGATTCTAGCTATAGCATTAAAATTTGCAAATTTAATTGAATTTCCAGTAACTCTCTTAGTGCTATAAAAATAAAAAAATATAATAAAGGGTATAGCAAATAGGAAATAAAGATAATCTGGATTAGTAAAGTCAAATATCATGATTAATTTTTTAAATCAACTCTCCTTTTTAAAAAATTAGCTAAGTCTACTGTAAAACTATTTCCCGTATCTAACTCCAAAAGATCGATATTAGAACTCTTAAAAATATTTCTAACTAATTCAGTTTGTTTTTCAACTAGATTTTCATAGGTTTTCTTGACTAAACTAGGATTAATCAATAACTTTTCTCCCCCATAATTTTCTATCAAAACCTCTTTATTTATATTAGGCATAGTCTTATCAAGTGGGTCCCTAATCATTATAGCAATTGTTTCAAAAACATTGCCTAATCTTTCAAAACTCCTTTTATAACTTTCATCCATATTTATAAAATCAGAAACAAGTATAATCATTGAAATTGAAGGACTCAATCTACTAAATAATTTATCTAAGACTGCACCAATATCAGAAATACCTCCATAAACATTTGTATCAGATATATCATAAACCAATATATCAAATTGGTTTTTTCCAGATTTTGGAAGATTAATGTTTATAATATCATTATTAAATAAAACAAATCCAACCTGGTCACCAGAACCTATAATCAAATGGGCAAGTGCAGAAACAAGTTCTGCTGAATACTCGCATTTTAATTTTTCTTGAGAACCAAAAATCATATTTTCGCCTACATCTATAACAAATAAAACATTCATATTTCTCTCTTCAATATATTGCCTAGTAAGAAGGTTATTAGAACGAACACTAGCTTTCCAATCAATTAAGCTCGCATCTTCATCCGGACCAATAGTACGATAACTATCAAATTCCAAACCTCTCCCCCTTAATAAAAGCTTATAGAAAGTTTTTTTCGGTAAAATTTTATTCAATAAGGATTCAAACTCAACAGTTTTATTCACAATATCAAGATTAAATTTTCCCTTTTCCATATTATTTATTTTAACTAAACATGAACTTCGTCTAGTATTTCCTTTATAATGTCCTCAGAATTTAATCCACGAATAGTTGCTTTGTAAGAAAGAATTATTCTATGCCTCAGAACATCAAAACAGACTTCCTTAACATCCTCTGGAAGAACAAAACTTCTGCCACTCATTAAAGCCCTTGCTTTTGAAGCAATAAATAATGCAATACTAGCCCTTGGACTAGATCCAAAAGAAATACAATCTGCAAATTTAAAATTTTTATCCCTTGTTTTTTCCACAATAGAAAGAATATAGGACTTAACATGGTCACCAATATAAATTTTTTTAACAAGTTCCTGCATGTGAAGTATGTCCTTAGGGGAAATAACTGCATTTAATTTAAAATCATCAAATTTCCTTAAAGTAATATTATCTTCCATAATCTTCCTTTCTTCATCAAGACTAGGATAAGTCATAATAATATTAAATAAAAATCTATCAACCTGTGCCTCTGGAAGCTGATAAACTCCGGTGTTCTC
>JAGVWZ010000046.1:15479-38180 GCA_018304045.1 Candidatus Pacearchaeota archaeon
GTTTATTTCATCAGCAATTAAAAAATTTGCAAATATAGGTCCCTTGACAACTTCAAATCCTTTTCCAGGAGTATAAGAAGTTATTCCAGTGATATCTGTTGGCAATAAATCAACTGTAAATTGTACTCTTTTAACAGAACAACCAGTAACTTGTCCTAAAGCTCTTATTACTAAAGTTTTAGCAATACCAGGAACTCCTTCTAATAAAACATGCCCATTACAAATCAAACCTCTTATTAAACCGTCAACTACTTTTTCCTGACCAACAATAACTTTACCTATCTCATCTTTAATTTTAGTTACTAATTGAGAAGATTTTTTTATGGAACTATTTAAAGCATCATCCGCACCATCATCAGAATATTTTTTATAATCTATTTTAGATTTTTTAGTTTCTTTAGGGGGGGTTAAAGAAGAAACATATAATTTTTTAGAAGAAATTTTTGAAGAAACATCTTCATCTTCGTTAATATCACCAGAATCCATAGAAAAGTCTTTTTTGATATCTGCTTCAATATTATTCTTAGCATGACTATGAAAAATATGTTTTTTATGTTTTTTTTCAAGTAATTCAATTCTCTTTTTTAATTCTTCCTCATATTTCATTATAATAAAAACAACCTCTTTATAAAATAATAAATATAATCTTATTAAAGGTTTCTAATCTTCATAGATTTTTATGTTTCCCCCATTTTTGATTCTCTGCCTTTTAACAAAATAATATCCAAGTCCCAAACAAAAAGATAATAAAATTGATAAAGATAAATACAGGATTAAATTCTGCCTAGGAATAGGTTTTAATTGATCAGAAAAAGCCTTCTCCTCCTGAACAAGATTTTTACAAGCATTAAGAGCTTCTTCTGCTTTTAATCTAGCACTACCGTAGTTTCCTTGATTAAAGTAATCATAGGCAGTTTTAATATACTCTTTAAGTTCAATACACTGAATATTCTGACCTAAAAATTCCTCTACAAAAAGAAGATACTTCTTTACCTCAGTATCATTAATTTCTCCAATTTTAAAATAAACTTTTCCCCAATCTCCACTATTAGTTAAAGAAGGTGTTGCATTTATTAAAACAGAATAATCCCCAGTCACATTAGTTTTAAGAAGAAGCATAACAGTAATATTTTTCTCTTTTCCAGCTTCTAAAGAAGCCATAGTTGTCTGATTTAACATAACATCAATAAAATCTGTAGGAGAATCATCCTTAAATGCCTTAGTGGTGATGGTTATAGAATTTAGACTAATTTGTCCTGAATTTCTTAAAGTAATTGGAAATGAAATAGTTTGAAAGGGATAAACATAAATTAATCCAGGAGTTATTACTTTCAATCCAGATTTTCTAACACTAGAAGTAGAACTAGTGACTGTATTGGTTATAGTCTGAACTTCAATTGTTAAACCAACTTCAAAATTATTGCTATTAACAATGTTTAAAATTTGAGAAGAATTTGATTCATTATATTCACTACCAGTTATAGTAAAATTACAACTAGTAGTAGTTGTAGAGGAAAAATTCATAGTTGGAATAGTCCTATTTGTCCAATTACTAATATTAACTGTCATTGGGCAACCCTGAGTATGGGAAGTATAATTAAAACTAATTGTCTGATTATATAAAGAATCAAGAACATCTACATCTGTAAAAGAATCATTAATATTTAAACTATAAGAAGACGAAGAAGAAATTATTCCATCATCTCCTCCAATATTACTTGAAAAATTAATAGGATAGTTTGTATGATTAATAGTAAGATTTCTATAACTAGTGATATTTACACTTTCCCTATTATCAAGATTAATATCAGAAGGATAAGCAATTAAAGTCAAGTTTTTAGTACCATTAGTTTCATTATAAAAATTTGGAGTAATCTCAAAAGTAAGATTAGTATTATTGCCATGATAATTAGTAGAATAAACTAAATAATTAGTACCATTCCAATTATCAAAATAAATGAAATAAGTTAAATTATTATTCATAGAATGATTAACTGTAAAAGTTAGATTACTAGTCTGATTTTCTGATAAAGAAAACTGATAACTGCTGTTTGGATAGGAAATAGTCGGAGAATCATAAACATTAATCCAAAAATTATCAAAATCTTGCCTATCTGTTGAATCATTTACAGTTATATTTAAACGATAAGCACCTCCTTGAGAAGAATTAAAAGTATAATTAAGCATTCCAGTGGTACTATTAAAAATAGATTCATTATGAAGAATAAAATCTGTTCCACTTAAAAAACTATAATTAAAAGTGAAATTACTATTTCCACCAGTAATATTTGAATTTCCATCTTCATCATCACTTGCATTAATTTGATAAACGAGATTCCGATTAATAGCACTTGTCCTGTTACTAAGGGTAATAAGGACAGGCGGATCTGGAAAAACAATTACAGAAAGATTTAAAATAATTGATGTTGATAATCCGCTATTATCAGTTATATTTATAGTAATATTATAATTTCCAACATCATTCTTTGTAGGTAAGAAAGAAGCATTAAATTTTGAAAGATTGTTAAGGGGAACTGGAAAAGCAGTATTCTTAGCAAAATTAAGCAAACTAGTATTTGAACCTACTATAGCCAAACTTAAAGTCAAATTCTCATTATAAAAACTTTTTTGACCTGATGGTATTTTAAAATCATCATCCTCAACCCAAAGTTCAATTTGAACAAAATCTCCTTCAGAACAATTAATAATTCCAGAACTTAAAGTAGCATTAGTAAGATGGGATTGAAGAATGGTTCGGATAAAAGGAGTTTCATTAACATTGTAAATTGTAAAATTAAATGAACTACTGTTCAATAACCAGGAATCATTTGCAGAAATACTAACTATATGTTGTCCAACATCCTCATCTAAAGAAGTAAAATTAACAATTCCAGTAGAAGAATTCAATGAAAAAGACTTAAAATAAGTATCATTACTATAGGAAAAAGTTATATTATCAGAATTAGGGTCAGTTACATTTTTTGAGAGATTTAAATAAGTATTATTTCCTTCATAGGAAATAAGATTAGTATTAAGAGTATTATTCCACAAAGGAGCATCATTATTGATAATAGTAAGATTAAACTGAATAGTGTCTACTGCACCTTCTCTATCACTAGCACTTAAATTAATAGTATAATTTCCAGATTCACTAGAATTAGGAGTAAAAGTTATTCTACTAAGACTACGATTAGTTCCTGAAACAGGCATATTTAAAATAACAGGAGTAAAGTTAGACAAACTTAATTCCTGGGCAAGATTTGATTGATTCATAATTCTTACTGAAAAATTAACAGTTTCATTAAAACCTCCAAAACTATGATTCTTATCAGGAATAAGAAAATCTTCATCATAAACAGTAATATTTATAGTAGTCAAAAGACTTATAGAAGTATTCATATTAGCAATACTTAAAATATCTGGAAGATTATTAATAGTCCTATTAACCAATATATGAATAGGTTCTACTGCTAATAAATTATAATTTAAATCCCTAACAGAAAAGTTAATTGTCCAATTACCTATCTCAGTAACATTTGGAGTCATATTGACCATAACAACCTTGCTAAAATTTGAAGAATTCAAAGAAGCATTAGCATAAAACCAACTCCTATTACTAACAGTTCCATCATAATTCCTCAAAATAGCATAGCTAGACAGGTTTAAAGTGTCATTCTGCCCTTTTGAATAAATAGTAATATTACAAATATTTGGAGAACCCTGCTGAAAAACATCTCCCTCACAATCACTTACATTAACCTCAAAATTAGAAAAAATATTAAACGAAACCAATTGAGAATAATAAGTAGTCTTATTAATAAAATAATTAGAAGTACAATAACTTGAATTACAACTGCTAAGATTAGAAGAGTCCATTACAGAAATATTTGCATAATAAACACCAACATCATTTTGAGAAGGAGTAAAATTAATAATAGAAGAAGTATTTGAAACCCCAGACAAATTGAATAAACTACAATTCCCCCTAGTACTAAATGAAGCATAAGAGCAATTAACAAAACTTATATTAAATATAAGGGGATACTGTCTTTCTTCATCACTTGCATTAATGTAATATGAAGACAATTGAGCCTGAGTAAGATTATATTCAGATTGTATAGATGTGAAATTAGGTGCATCATTTGTTGCATTGACAATAAAATAAAAAGGCCTAGCTTCACCATACTGATTAAGATTACCAACCCATAAAGAAATATTAAAACGCCCAGTTTGATTATCCCTAGTAGAATTAATAGTCAGTACACCAGTGCTAGAATTCAGTCCAAACCATGAATAAAAAGCAGGAGAACTCTGAGAAGGATAAAAAGTAGAATTTATAGACAGGATAGAAAAGTTCCAAGTTTCAATATCAACATCAGTAACATTTGCACTGAAATTATAAGCAAAAAGAGTCTCTTCATTAAGATAAGATGTAAAGTTATAATTGCTTCCAAAAGTAGGAATTGCAATTATGCATTCTAAAGTTAAAACTAAGACCAATATAAATACCCCTAATATCCTCGCTTTATTCATTTTACCTATCTCCTCCTTTTAAAGATTCTTTTAAAAATTCATGAACAGCTATATCAATAAATTGTTTTTTATTTGCAAATTTCAATCTATTTTCATCTTTTTTTATAAAAGATTCCACTCTCTCCAACAACTGCGGATCAATTTTTACAACAGAACTTACTTCTTTTGTTTTTACCATAATTTAGTTACCTATAGTCACCTCAAGTTACCTATAATAACTAATAGTAACTATTTAAACCTTATCCTTATTATACACAAGAATTATCTATCAATAAATCTATACAAATGCATATTTTCAGGACTTTTTCCAACAAATTCAAAATAATCTTCACAAAAAAAAGGAATAGAATAAACAAAATCAATTTTATGATTTAAAGCTAATTCTTTCTTAATACTACAATTAGAATTAATAAAATAAGCATAATCAACAATACTAACAGTTAAAGTAGAATCTTTGCTATCTAGTGGATAGTTACCAGTAGCACTTCCTATCACTAACCCTTTCCAAGGAAGACTAAGAAATCTCTTTTTATTTATCTCCTTAAAAAGTATTAAATCATCTTCAATCAAATAAGTATTAGCAGGAGCATTAGGACTAATTAACTGATTAGTGCTTAAATAATTTAATTTCAAATCCTCCCAATTATTAAAACTTGTATAGAAAAAAGAAAAAAGAAAAATAACTACCAATATTAATAATTGCAATATAAAAAACATATTATATTCCTTAAAATATTTATTTTTGAATTTGCTTTCTAAAAAATCAAGTCCAAACCCCGAAAAGCACACAATAAGTATAGATACTACAAAAACAACTCTTTGATATTCTATAATAAATCTAAATAATGAAAAAGAATAAACCACCCAAAATATCAATCCAATAAAAATAGGCATCAACAACCAATATTTTTTCCTATCAAAAAACCTACTAAAAATCCCAACAATAGATACAGTAAGTATTAGGATAGGTATAACTTTCCAAATAGAATAATCTGGAATAGCATTCTCAGTATAAGTACTATAAATTAATTTAGAAAAAATATAAGAAGCAGTATTAAAAAATGAAAAATCTTTTTCAAATAAAACCTTTATTGACAAAATAAATGCAACTAACAAACATATTCCAAAATAAATAGAGAAATAAACTAATTTTTCTCTTTTAGTAAAATTAGTAAATAATATGAAAAATATTAAGCTCAATGTATAAAAAACAAACAAAGGGGGATAAAAAAGAAGAACTAACAAACTAATAAAAACACTTGCTTTTTTTTCATTCATTGAAATAAATAAATATCCAAGCAACATACAAACCAAACCAATTGTTACAGGCAATAAATACCAAATTCCAGGCAAGTTAGATCCATTGACAATAAACGGTATCAATAAGCAAGCAATACCTGAATTTAATTTTCCAATACCATTAATTCTAAGAATGAAATAAACCAATATGCATATTAAAATACCAAAAAACAGAGATAAAAAAACATAATCAGTAATAGGAGTTAACCCTAAAAAAAGCATAATTCCTGCAATAAATGAATGAAATCCTAGTTCAAAATTCATAAAACTTCCCTCACCAATTAAAGAATTTTTTAATGGAAGAGAATTGTTTTCAAAAACATAATTTACCAATGAAATAGCACTCCATTCATCAGAATAATATGGATAGATAATTCTGACATTATTAACATCCCTGATTCCATTAATAGTACTAATTTTTCCAGTATAATTAAAGTGTACAGAACCTAACCCTATAATCAGAATAATTAAAACAAGTACAAGCATCCAATCAATTTTTATATTCTTAAAACTAAATTTTAATTTAAAAAATTTAGCATCTTTCTGATAATAATAAATAATTATAACAATATCCAACAAAACATAAACCAATAATAAAATATTATAACTAAAAAAATGAAAAAATTGAGTTAATAATGAAATAATCAGATGAAATCCAATTAAACAACTTAAAATATAAAAAAAACCTTTTTTCTTATCTTCAAACAAATTTACCAATAAAAAAGGAATAACAATCAAAATCAATCCAGTCAATAATTTTATCATGTTTTACTAAGTTTTTAATAAATAAACATAACAAAGAGAATTTAAAATACTTACTATTAGTCAACAATAATCTATAAAAAACAACAAAATAGATAAAATCAGTAATTGTATTAGAAACATGAAAAAAGAACATCCTGAAGTATCAATTATACTTCCATGTAGGAATGAAGAACTTGCACTTCCCTTTTGTCTAAAACAGATTAAAAAAGTGATTAAAAAAGAGAAATTAAATGCAGAAATAATAGTATCTGACTCATCTGCAGACAATAGTCCAAAAATAGCAAAAAAATTCAAAACAATCCTAATAAAACATGATAAAGAGGGTTATGGCAATGCCTACCTAGAAGCATTCAAAATTGCAAAGGGAAAGTATATTTTCATGGCAGATTGTGACGGAACCTATGACTTTAATGAAATACCTAAATTTATCAAAGAACTAAAACGAGGAAATGATTTAATTCTGGGAAATAGATTTGCAGGAAAAATGGAAAAAGATTCCATGCCAATGTCTAATAGATACCTAGGAAACCCAATTCTATCAGGAATCCTAAGGGTTTTTTTCCATACCAAGATAAAAGACTCGCATACTGGAATGAGGGCCATAAAAAAACAATCATTAAACTTACTTAACCTAAAGACAATTGGAATGGAATTTGCTTCAGAAATGATAATAAAATCAATAAAAAAAAATCTTAAAATAAAGGAAATTCCAATAGATTATCATAAAAGAAAAGGCAATTCAAAATTAAAACCCTACAGAGATGCTTGGAAACATATAAGATTTATGCTATTATATAGCCCATTATTCTTATTTTTTATACCTGGACTAATACTCTTCTTCCTAGGATTAATTTCAATAATAGGGCTTTACTTTGGTTCTGTAAACATATTTGGAATTCAATTATTCTATCACCCAATGTTTCTTTCATCATCATTAATAATAATAGGATATCAATTGATAATATTTTCAGTATTTGCAAAATCCTATGCAATAAATCATTTAGGGGAAACTGAAAGTAAATTAATGAGAAAACTATATCAAATAATAACATTAGAAAGAGTAAGTATCATTGGAATAATTACTACAATAGTGGGAGCAGTAATCTATCTTATCATATTTTTAAAATGGATAGAATCAGGATTTCCGGCATTAAATGAAATAAAAAATTCAATACTTGCACTGACTCTAATAACATTAGGAATTCAAACAATTTTCTCAGCATTTATGTTAAGCATACTTTCAATTAAAGAAAAATAGGATAAAAATGAAAATAGCAATTTTTCACAATTTTATGGATAATATTGGCGGTGCAGAATATGTAGATTTAATCCTGGCAAGAGAACTAAATGCAGATATCTACACAACCAACATAGATAAAGAAAAAATAAAAAAAATGGGTTTTGAAGATATCATTCCAAGAATCTATTCCATTGGAAAAATTCCAATAAATGCCCCATTAAGACAAGAACTTGCTTATTGGAAATTCAGAAAACTGAATTTAGGAAAAAAATATGATTTTTACATAATTGCAGGTGATTGGGCAATGTCAGGTGCTATAAATAATAAACCAAATTTTTGGTATGTTTATTCTCCAACAAGAGAGATATGGGATCTATATAAATATACAAGAAAAAATTCAGTAAAATGGTATAAAAGACCAATCTTTGATATCTGGGTGTTTTTAAGAAGAAAAATAAATAAACATGATTCAAGAAAAGTTGAAAAAATAATATCCATATCCAAAAACGTACAAAACAGGGTTCAAAAATATCTTAACAGAAATTCCATAGTAATTTATCCACCAACAGAAACAAAAAGATATAAATTCAAAAAATTTGGAGACTATTGGCTGAGTGTAAATCGTCTAATATCCCACAAAAGAATTGATATGCAAATAAGAACATTTAAAAAAGTTCCTAATGAAAAATTAATAATTATTGGAAGCTATGAACAATCAGGCCATTTTAAAGAATATACAAAATATATTCATAAAATAAAACCACAAAATGTAGAAATAATAAGTTGGGCATCTCAAGAAGAACTAATAGAATTATATGCAAACTGTAAAGGGCTTATAACTACATCAAAAGATGAAGACTATGGTATGGCTCCAATTGAAGCAATGGCATCTGGAAAACCAGTAATAGCTCCAAATGAAGGAGGATATAAAGAAACAATCAACAATCAGACAGGAATGTTGATTGACAATATAAATGAAGATAAAATTATTGATGCAATAAAAGAAATAGAAACATGGATAAAAAACAATCCAAAACAATTAAAAAAACAATGTCAAAAACAAGCAAAAATATTTGATACAAAAATATTCATAGAACAAATTAAAAAAGAAATAAATAACATATTTATCAAGCCATATTAAATACATGAAAATAAATAAATTATCCATAATAATTCCAGTTTATAATGAACAAAAAACAATAAAGGAAATTATAAACCGAATTAAAAACGTAAATCTAAAGAACATTGAAAAAGAAATTATTGTTGTTAATGATGGAAGCACTGATTATACATTAAGCATTTTAAAAAATATCCAAGGTATTAAACTTATATCCCATAATAAGAATATGGGAAAGGGAATGGCCATAAGAACTGGAATTAAAAATTCTACCGGAGAAGTTATTTTAATTCAAGATGCTGACTTAGAATATAATCCCGAAGAATACCCTAATTTACTAGCACCAATAATCTCAAATAAATCCAAAGTAGTCTATGGTTCTAGAAGGCTAAATCCAAACAATAATTATTCCCATTTACATTTTTATCTAGGGGGGATCATTCTAACATGGTTTACTAATATTCTATACCCCTCTACTCATCTAACTGATGAATCAACATGCTACAAAGTTTTTACAAAGGATATACTCAAAGATATTGAATTGAAATGTAAGAGATTTGAATTCTGCCCAGAGATTACATCTAAACTATTGAAAAAAGGAATTAAAATACATGAAGTTCCAATATCTTATAATCCCAGAACTATTAAAGAAGGCAAAAAAATAAATTGGAAAGATGGAATTTACGCATTTTGGATATTATTAAAATATAGAATCAATAATAAATAAAATCATTTTAATTTAAAAAGATATAAGGTCTCAACCTTTGTTGTTATGCTATAATTTTCAGATTGGATTATTGAAAGATTATATCTATGTAATGCTTTTTGTGTATTGTTTATTTCACTTATTTTAGCTAATAAATAAGAATTATTCTTATTATCCAAAATAATTTTCTCACATCTTTGGACCAAAAGATTATTTTGTCCTTGTTTTATAAGATTATTGTTTATGCCTACAAAACTTATATTCTTGCTGTCAAAATAAGGTATAATATATGACCTTGGAAATCCTCCAACAAATAAAATTATGGAATTGTCCATCACCTTGTCTTTATTTTCCATAGAAATATCAAATAAAGAATCTGACCATCTGGTTGTTGTAATTTTTGGGGGAATAAACGAGATTAGAATAAGAGTTAGAATGATAAACATAATAATATTTTTCATCCTTACACTTATTTTAAATTTTTCAATTAATAAAACAATCATTATTGGCGCAATCAATTCCAATGCACTTAAATACCTATAGATCGAGAATTTTAACTGCCATATAATATAACTAAAAACAAATAAATAAATAAATAAAGTCTCTTTTTTATGATGTTTATTAACGATTTCTACAACAAGATTTTTAGGGGTAGCTTTGAAAAATATTTCTTTAATATTCAAGTATGTAAATATTGAAATGATAATCAGGGAATATATAACCGCAAATCTGATATCTCTGAATGCAAAGCTTTTTTCTATCACAAGAGTTGAGTCTAGTGCAAAATAAAATGGATAGAATAATGCTTGAAAAAACGTTTCAGGAAGGAATCTAACATCCTGAAAATTGATATATTCATACCATGGAGATTTAAAAATATTATTATAAAAAGGGAATAATGGGCTTCCAAATAATTTAAACATTTTAAACATCCAATAACCAAAAGAGGCAAACAAACCAACTAAAGCCCCAACAAAAAATAATAAAGAATTTTTAATCTTATTTCTAAGGCAATTAATACAAACAAAAAATGCAATCATAGCCGCAATTAAATAAAAAACATGAACAATTTTTAGTCCAACACCAAATCCAATCAAGCAACCAGCAGCAAAAACAAAATATTTATTCCTTTTAATATTCAAATCATTGGAATAAGATTTTAGTATTAAAATTAATCCACTCAAAACAAAAATACTGACTAAATTATCATTAAACGTAGTTCCAAACTCTAAAATAAACATCGGAGCATAAACACCTACAATAGCACATATTAAAGATAAGGTTAATCTCCTTTTTTCCTTCATGTTAGAAAAGAGTAAATAAGAAAGTATAAGCAATAGAAAAAAATTAATCCCATGAACCCCTCCAAGAACAAATCCCACTAACCAAGGTTTCATTATTTGACTTCCATAATAAAATGGTAAATCTAACAAAGGATTAGCATAGGTAGTTACCTGGGCCGGAGCACAATCTATTTCCAATCTTTCATTTAAAAGACTATAGGGGCCATAATAATGATAATTTAATAAATCCCAATTTAAGTCTTGTCCTAAAAAATAACTTAGAGTGCCAAATAAAAGAAAAAGAAAAAGAAAAAGAAAAAGAAAAAAAATAATCTGATTTTTAGTATCGAATCTAATTCTTTCAAATTTTTCAAAGAGTTCTTTTTTCATATAAATAAATATTCAATTTATAACTGTATAGAACAGATTCAAATGTATAAAAACTTATTTAAACAAGAACAAACATTTTTAGGGATTATATTTTTATTTAAATTATATAACAGACAATACATAACATTTTTAAGTCATATTTTTTAAAATGAGAATGAAAAAAAGTATATTGTTCATCTGCCTTCCATCAACATTAGGTGTTTACCAATCTTCAAAGATATCAATAGCAATACCATCCATTCCATTAATAAGTCTAGCACAGCTCTCAGCAGTTTCTAGGGAAGCAAGTTATACTCCACTCGTTCTGGATTTATCCATAAGAAAAAAAGAACCATTCCAAAAAAGAATAATTAAAGCAATCAAAGAATGTAATCCCGAGTATTGTGGTATAACATTTACCACAACACTATCAGAAGAAGCAGAATCCATTGCAAAATTAATCAAAACATTAAATCCAAGAATAAAAATAATTTCAGGTGGCCCTCATTCATCAATAATGCCAAAAGAAGTATTAAATGGAAGCTTTGATATAGCAGTAATTGGTGAGGGGGAAATAACTTTAAAAAATATTCTTCTTCAAAAACCATTTAAATCAATTAAAGGAATTGCCTATAAGGAAAAAAATAAAATAAAAATTAATCCTCCACAAGAATTAATAGAAAACTTAGATTCTTTACCTATGCCAGATTATTCAGTTTTTAACATAAAGGAGTATCATACTCCCCGTATTAATTGTAAAAAAAATCCAATTGCAGCCATAGAAACGAGCAGAGGTTGTGTTTATAATTGTATATACTGCAACAACAAAGTATTTGGGAGATGTTTTAGGGCAAAGTCTGCCAAAAGAACAGTAGATGAAATAGAACATATTCTAAAATTTGGATTCAAAGAAATTCATGTTTGGGATGATGGTTTTTCAACAGACTTAAACCGCGCTAAAGATATATGCAAAGAAATACTTAAAAGAAAATTGAAAGTTACTTGGAATATTTACAATGGACTAAGGGTAGATAGAATAGATAGGGAATTATTATTCTTACTAAAAAAAAGTGGTTGCTATAGAATAAGCCTGGGCGTAGAATCTGGAAATCAGAGCATCCTTAATAGAATAAACAAAGGAACTAAAGTAGAAGATATAAAAAAGGCATTTAAAATAGCAAACGAAGTTGGAATAGATACAGTTGCTTTTTGTATCATCGGTCTTCCAGATGAAACAGAAGAAACAATGAAACAAACAATAGACCTAATTTTAGAAATTAAACCAACATTAGCTAAAGTAAGTATTTTAATGCCATTTCCAGGAACCCCTATTTTTGAAGAGTGGTCTAAATCCGGAAACATTATTTCTACGCACTGGACAGACTATGTTTTTCACATGCCTAAAAAAGTTTATAATCATCCCAACTTAAAATGGGAAACAATAAACGAGTATTATGCCCTATTTTATAGAAAAGTTATGTTAAATCCAGAATTTTTGTTCAGAAGATTTATCAGGGGGATAAAAAATGGAGAACTCTTAATTGACACATATTATTTTCTTAAAACTATTAAATATGGGTGGAAATAAACTAAAAGCTTAAATAAGTTTTTTTATTAAACTGATAATGAAAATATTGTTATTAAATCCAATAAATCCCAACATTAAAGCAGCTATGAATAAAGACCTAGCAGGGGGCATGGGAACTTTATCAAATTTTGGAAATTCCATTTTTTCAAGGATTATCAGTTTTGTAAAAAAAAGAGGCATAAATATCCCTATCCTGTCTTATGCATATCTTCAATCAATCTTTTTACAACAAGGACATGAAGTAGAATATATAGAAAATATAAAAAACTTTCCAAGAAAAAATTATGATCTAATCTTAATATATGGTTCTATTGTAGATTACAAATATGAAAATAAAATTTGCAGGGAAATCAAAAAAAAATGCAAAAATGCAAAAATTGGTTTTTTTGGTTCATTTCCTAGTATTAAACCTAGTTTATTCTTAGGAGATTTTATAATCCAAGGAGAAGCAGAAAGTTATTTTTTATATGAGTTTAAAACCCTTAAAAATTTAGGGGGATTAATTAAAGTAAAAAAACCAGTAGATATGAACGACCTTCTGACCCCAAATTTCAATAGTTTTCCAATTCAAAAATATTCTTATTTTCCTGCAATAAAAGAAAAACCATTGCTTACACTTCAAGCAAGCAGGGGTTGTCCTTACAGTTGTTCTTATTATTGCCCCTATGGAACATTTCAAGGTGCTAAATACAGAACAAGAAATGTGTATAAAGTAATTGAAGACATCCAACAATTAATAAAAAAATATAAAATAAAGGGCCTACAATTCAGAGATCCAACCTTTGGGATAGATAAAAGGCAATTATTTCAGTTTATAGAATTAATGAAAGAAAATAATATTAAAATAAAATTTGGAATTGAAACTAGGCTAGATATTCTAGATAAAAAAATTTTGAAAAACCTGTTTGAGATTGGATTAAGAAATATTAACATAGGTATAGAAACAATTGATAACAACATAGCAAGATTAAACAAAAGAAAACTTACTGAAATCAAACATCAAGAAGAAATAATAAACTATTGTAACAAACTAGGAATAAAGATTTCAGCATTCTATATCTTAGGATATCCTAATGACACAGAAGAAAACATTAAAAAAACAATAAAATATGCAATAAAATTAAATACAAATGTTGCACAGTTTTGTATTTCTTGCCCTTATCCTGGAACTGAATTCTATAAAGAACTTGATTCTAATGGTTTATTACTAGAAAAAGATTTTGAAAAATTTAATTCAGTCAATCTTGTATTTAAACATCCCAACCTAACACAAAAAAGAATATTAGAACTGCAACAATATGCTTTTAAAAAATATTATTTCAGAATAAATTACTTAATTAACTTTTTAAAATGGCAAATAAAAGAATTTTGGTTATAGGTGGAACTGGTTATATAGGCAAAGCACTAGTCAAAGAATTAGCAAAAGAGTTTGATTTAACTTTGATGCTCAGAAAATCTCCAAACTATAGAACAGATTATAAGTATTTTATTTGTAATATACTGAATAAAGAATGTCTTATGAAAAATATTAAACATTTTGATATTGTCATAAATTTAGCATCTATTATCAAAACCTTCAATAAAAAAAAGTATAATGAAAACTCAACTGGATTAAAAAATCTTATTGAAGTTCTTGAACAAAACAAAATAAAAAAGCTGATTTATTTTTCAACACAAAATGTTAATCTTAGGAATAAAGGGTATTATGCAAAAAGCAAACAAAATGCAGAAGAACTATTAAAAAATTCAAAACTGGATTACATAATACTAAGACCTAACTATGTTTATGAAATAGGAAAAAATAATTATTTTTACAAAATAACAAAGCTTATTTCAAGATTTAATATTATTTTTATAATAGGTAAAGGAGAAAATAAAATTCAACCAATTTTAAAAGAAGACCTTGTAAATATTGTTTTAAATCTAATAAAAAATTATAAATCAAAATCAATAATAGAAATTTCAGGCAAAGACATCATATCAATAAATCAAATTGTGGATTCAATAAGCAAAGAACTCAAAAGAAATCCAATAAAAATTCATCTCCCAATGAAGATATTAAAAATATTTAAGTTAATAATACCTTTTGATATTGAGGGGTTTAATGAAGATAGAATATCTGAGAAACCCTATAAAAACTATGATTTTTTGCCATTGGAAAAAGGGATGAAGAAGATTATTGATTTATTAAGGAATAAATGAATTTTATTTGCTATTATTCCACAGACTCCCCTCTTTTTCCCTTTTATTTATTTCAAATCTCTCCTTGATAATTCGCTCTAAATATTTGGAACAATGTTCTGGATGTATGATTTTATTTTCATTAAGATTCCAGTTTTCTGCATAACCAAAATGATTCATAAACACAATAAACAAAGGTTTAAAATATTCTACATCCTCCTTAGTAAACCAGTTCTTCCAATTATCATAAGATTTGGTTCTTACAACTCTTTGAAAATGCTTTCTTACTTCTGAACTTCCAGTTAATTCAAACCCTAAATATTCCTCTAACTTTTTTAAGTTTCCATCAATAAAATCTTCATATTTTAAAATAAAAAAATTCTGATATTCTTCTAAAAAATCAATCATAAAATTAGTTTGATTAGTTGTCTCATTTTTAAAAACAGCGTTATCAAAATACCATCCATCTAGTTCATAAAATAATTTGACAATTTCTAAAACACTTACAGAATCTGGATTTTCTTCTTTTTTTCTTAATAAATCAACAAATCTGCTTACTTTTTCTTCATCATTCCAAAATTTAGAATGCATTATCTTATAAAGAAGATAGCTGATAAATCTATCTCTTGGATCCCTTATTATCAATATTTTCTTGTCAAAAAAAGAATAATTTTTATAATCCCACTCAAAATTTTGAGCACCAATTAAAACCTTTGCCAAAACAAGTTTTTTATTATCATCGGGCATAGGTTGATAGTTTCTAACCTCAAATAACTCTCTAACCTCGCCCCCTATAGAATTCCTAATTTTAAAAAATAATCCGGTTGTGCCTGTTTTTGCAAATCCAGCTATCAATATTTTCATTTTTATATGTGTAATTTAAAACGTGAATCAGATTTTAAAAACCTTTTCAATACTCTTATTCATTAAGCTAAGATTATAGTCTTTTTCTATTTTTCTTAGACTATTCTTCCTTATGGACTCCCATAATTTCTTGTCCTTATATAAGGATATTACTTTATTAGCAAATTCTCTGTTGCCAGATGCAGACAAGCACTCTTTTCCATCCTCCCACCCAAGCTGTTTTCTTGTTAATTCACTCATAACAATGGGAAGGCCATGAGAAGCTGCCTCAGTAGCTTTCAATGGAATTCCTGCAGAAAACCTTGTTGGAACAACAAAAATTCTACAGTCATTATAATAATCATATAAATCATTGATACTGCCGATTATCTTTATATTAGGATTATCAATATTATTTATTATTTCAGACCTGTTTGTTCCTACAATATAAAAAAAGCACTTTATCTTTTTCTGTATTAAAGGAAATATTTCATTAACAAAATAAAGAACCGCATCAAAATTGGGATTCTTTTCTTCAGACAATATCCCTCCAACAAATAAAATTCCCTCTCTCTCTCTAAACTTTTTTGGTGTAGCATTCATCTTTGCAGCATGACTAATTACCAAAATTTCTTTCGAAATATATTTTTTAAAGATTTCTTTTTCATTATCAGAAACAGCTACAATCACATTAGCCTTACCACATAAACTAATCTCTTTTTTAAACATTTCATCAACTTCTTTTTTATTAAAAGGATTTCCAATAATCTCTCTATAATTAATCTCCCTCAATGCAAATATAGCTTCAGCATCATATATAATCCTAACACCAGGATTATATTTTTTTATAATACCTATTGATTTCTTCATATTATGTGGTCTGCTAATAAAAATAGTGTCGTAATAATATTTCCTTTCTTTAAAAAATTCTTCAAAATTCAGTTCATTATTGCCGTATATAACTTCCACCCCTTTCTGTTCAAGCTCTCTACCAACCTGATCATTATATGGAATTGCCATTGGGAAAAAAGTTAAATCATAATCTAATTTTAATAGATAATTTAAAATATAATTAGACCTTGGGTACCCGCTTCCAAGCAAGGGGTTTGGTATCTGATCATCTATATATAATATTTTCTTTTTATAATTAACCATTCTTGCTGCTAAAATATTTTGAGGGTTATTTACATGTTTTGATAAAAGATAACTTTTCCATTTTTTATAGAATTTAATCCGGTTTGTCAACTGTAATTGAATGCAATTATTTTTTTTATTACTGATAAATTCGTAATGAATAATCTCTGCCAAAGGTTGATATATTATTTTGTACCCCCTTTTCCTAAGCCTCATGCAAAAATCAGCTTCCTCATAATATGCTGGACAATATCTATCATCAAACCCACCTAATTTTATGAATAATTCTTTATTTATTAATAAAAAAGCTCCGGAACAATAATCAACTTCCCTTAAAAAGTTATATTCTGGTTTTAAAGGATCATCCCCTCGGCCATAACCAAAGGTAGAACCATCTCTCCAGATTATGCTTCCTGCTTCCTGAAGAGTATTATTTGGAAGAATCATTTTTCCTCCAACAGCACCATATTTATCCGAGATTTTAATTGTTTCTAAAAGATAAGAAATACTATCTTTAGAAACAATAGTATCATTGTTTAATAATAGAACATATTTTCCAAGGGCATGGTTTACTGCATTATTGCAATTTTTTAAAAATCCTCTATTTCTATTATTTTTTATAACTTTTATATTTTTTACAAATTTTCCTATATCCTGAGTTAAATCATTGGAGCAATCATCAACAATTATTATTTCATAATTAATATTACTGGTATTCTTTAACACCGAGGCAAGACAATTATAAGTGTAAGCCCATTGATTATATACTGGAATTATTATAGAAACTTCTGGATTTTCACATTTCTTAAAAATAAGGGGAGTAAATATTTCAAAACTAAAACTTTCTCCCATTGGATTTTTAAAAACAGGTTTAATTTTTTTAGGTTTGTTAAAGACATTTTGTGCCCTATAAATCAGTCTAAGATATGAATCTTTTACACCAGAATTTTTAGGCAAAAAGGAGAAAAATATTCTTTCAAAACCCTGTGAAAATTTCCATGAAAGGCTATGCTTTATCCTCTCAAGGTTTTGAGATAAAAAAGTGACATCAGATTCTCTCTTGAAAATAGTTTCAGACAACTCATTTATGTATTTGTCTTTGTTTTGGAGATTTGATTCAAGTTCAGTAATGTATTTGTCTTTGTTTTGGAGATTTGATTCAAGTTCAGTAATGTATTTGTCTTTGTGTCTTTGTTTTGGAGATTTGATTCAAGTTCAGTAATGTATTTATCTTTGTTTATTATTATATTGATTTTCTCTTGCAATTCATTCCATAATCTTTCTGTATCCTGTTGTTTTTTATTTAAATTAAATTCTAATCCAATTTTTTCTAAACCCAAATTATCAATTTCCTTTTTCATAATCTGGATATAATCTTGATTATCAATACTATAATGTCTAAGCTTAGGATCAACAAAGTTCTTAATAATCTTCAAAAATTTCTCATCAATCTTTAATTTTAGTCCTAAAAATTCCCTTAACAATAAAATGATTTTCTTAGGATTAGTAATAATATCATCAAAATCTATTTCAATCTTTTTTTTGTCATGTGTGTATTTAATTATATTATACTCATACTTTTTAAATAACCTAAAAGATTTAAATAAAGAAAATTTGTCTCTTTTTCTTAAAGATTCTGCAATTTCTATTTCTTTTCTTTTTAAAATAATATATCTCACTTCAATCTTCAGTTCTCCCAAAATATGGATATATAAAGGTAAAAGAAGGCATATTCTTGGATCTTTGAGGGCAAAAACATTTGAGAATTTAAATTCTTCAGAAATTATTTTTTTCAACTTTTTTTTATAGGGGGATAATTCTTTTCTATTAATCCATCCACTAGGAAGTTCTTCCATTGAATCCCAAGAAGATTTTAATTTAGAGAGTATTCCCTCATTGATTCTATAAATCTCAAAATTCTCAAAGTACCCCTTTGGATTGAATTCATTAGGGGACATCAAATCTTTCCCAAGATAAACCCCCATAAGATTAAGCATACCAGTCAATAAGGAGGTTCCACTCCTATGCATACCTAAGACTAACACGCATTTTCTCATAAAAAGCAATGAAAAAAACCCTAAATAAAGATTATTATAGGTGATTAATATGCATCCTAAATTATCATAAACATTAAATCTTTAAATCCTTATTGCCTAAAACAAGAAAATGATAATTTCAGAAAAACATAAAATAATATTTATACACATTCATAAAACTGCAGGACAAAGTATAACAGATTATATGAAAAAAAATCTTCCAGATTCAAAGCCTTTTTTAAATAAACATGATTTTGCAATTAATGGGAAAATTGCATTAGGTGAAGAAAAATGGGATGAATATTTCAAATTTGCATTTGTAAGAAATCCATGGGATCGCCTTGTATCTTGGTACCATATGTTTAAACTTAAACCCCCAGTTACATTACTTCAAAAATATGTCCTAGACAACTCAAAGAATTTTGAAGAATTTATAAAAAAATGTACAGATATTATCGTAGACAATGACGGCATAAAAAGTTGTGCTTTTAATCAACTAGATTACATAAGTGATGAAAAAGGTAAAATAATTATCGATTTTATTGGAAAATTGGAAAATTTAGAAGAAGACTTTAAAAAAATAATAGAAATGAAAAAATTGCCTAAAATAAATCTGCCCCATTTAAACAGCTACCCCCATAAAGACTATAAAAAATACTATTCAGAAGAAACCAAAGAGATAATAAAAAAAAGATTTAACAAAGATATAAAATTTTTTGGTTATAAATTTTAATCAATAAAAAATTTATTTCTTACTATTTTTAAATAATATTATTGCAATTATTAAGAATAAAACTCCAAGAATCCAAGGTTGATATTTAGTAATGTTTGGTGCTAATTTAGAAGCATTTAATAAAAATTCAAATGAGATTAAAAAGACCAATCCCGAAATTATTTTTTTATGTATAGATTCTTTCATATTCCCTCCTTTCACCATTATAAAATATATTTTATAAATAAATAATCATTATTAACCTTAAATACTTTTCCTATCATAGTGACTTGAATAAGAGTTAACAATCTCCGAAGGATTCCCTTCCTTAACAATTACTCCTTTATCAATCCAAATAGCCCTATCACAATACTTTTCAATTGTAGATAAATCATGGGAAACCAATAAAACAGCTGCTCCTCCTTTTATTAATTCTTCCATTTTAGCTAAAGATTTTCTTTTAAAATCCTCATCACCACCAGAATTAAACACTTCATCCAACAAATAAACATCTGGATTCTTATGAGTAACACAAAATATAGTTATTGAAAAAGCAAGTCTAGCAATCATTCCTGAAGAAAATTTAGAAACCTCAACATCAACAAAATCTCCTAATCCAGAAAATTCAACAATATCATTAAATTTTATCCTTATTTCATTTTGACTCAAATCAAGCAAAGAGCCTGCAAGAAAAATATTCTCCCTCATAGTAAGTCTATCACTAAGACCATTATTAAAACCAGAAAGATAAATAACCTTTCCATTAATTTTTAGATTTCCAGAATCTTTTTCATAAATTCCTGCAATTATTCTTAATAAAGTGGATTTTCCAGAACCATTTTTTCCAATAATCCCTAAAACCTCTCCAGAATTTAAGATTAAATCTACATTTTTAAGAACATGTATATCTTTCCTAAAATTTTTTCTAAGAACAATATTTACGAAATTATTTAAGGCACTTTTAGGTTTTCTATACTCCAAGTTAAATTTTTTTGAAATATTTTCTAATTTTATTATTTCCATTATACAACTTCTGCAAATTTATTTTTGTATTTATTAAAAATACATATTCCAATTATAAAAGAAATCAAACCCATAAAAATAGCCATAAAAATAAGAAACAGGTATGGATAAACATTACCAAGGATAAGGGTTCTCACAAGAGTAATATAATAGTATAATGGATTAAAATAAAAAATAAAATTAATTGGTTCCCTAAGAACATAAAAAATAGGGGTTGCAAACCACAATAATCTAGAAATTACTCTCCAAACATTCTGAATATCATTAACAAATGCCCCCAGTGTCGCCAGAATAAAACAAGCCCCTAAAGTAAAAAAACCTAAAATAATAAATACAATAGGATAATAAGCAAAGGAAACTAAATTATGTCTATAAATTATTAAAAATATAATTAAAATAATTATTTCAAAAAAATGAGAAAAAATTGTCTGGAAAAAACTAGATAATACTAATACTTCTTTTCTTATTTTCATAGAGGTTAAAAACTTCTTATTCCCCGATATAGAATTTACAGCTAAATTTGTTGCCTGTGAAAAAAAATTAAATATTATTAATCCAATTAAAAGATAAAGCGGATATTTTTGAATAGAACCTGAAGAAAAATAAGGTTGCAAATAAAGGATTATACCGAACAAAAATAAAGGCTCTAACAAATACCAAAAGATACCTAAATAACTTCCTTCATTTCTTAATTTAAAATTAGCTTTTGCAAGAGACAAGCTTAATCCAAAAATACTCTTCAATTCACTGAACCTTCCTTTTACTCCCATAAATTACTCAAAGATTTCAATTTTTTAAACATTACCATAATATTTCATAATCATTAAAAAGGAAGCGAAAAAGGAGTTTATCAATAAAGTTAATAATCAACATGATTACTATCTACTAAATTGAAAAAGTGAGTATGCGAGCTTTATAAAAAATAATTGCATTAATAATTAATCTAAACCTAATACTCATAAAACAAAACCAAATTTCCCATTTCATCCCTCATAAAAAACCTGTCTCCAATATCATTCCACACTTCTTTTTTAAAAATAATCAAAGAATCATATTTCATTTCTTCAAATCCATTTAAGCTATTAATATAAAAAAAGTGATTAGCATCATCCTTCACAATCCATCCACTTAAATTACAATTAAAATCACACTCATTTTTAATTATAAAATAATCAACAATAGGATCTAATTTAACAAGTTTAATGCAACCACCACATTTATCATAACTTTGTTTCCATAACCCAACACCATTAGTTCTAGCAAATTTTTCAGCATTAACAAATTTATCTCTATACTTTAACTCATCAAGCATAAATGTAGTTGCAAATCCTGCTTGAACAATTTCCACATTTACAAACATATCCTCATAAAAAACATATCTTAACTTTCTCTCATATCTATCAACATCTTCTTTATCAATTAAAAGTTCAACACTTTTATTTTCAACCATATCAACCAAAAAATTCTTAGCTTCTTGATAATAAGGTTTTTTCTTCTCAGGAGTATTTATCCCAAGCATCCTAACTATTTCATCCTTTCCACTAATATTTACATGAATTGTATCTCCATCCACAACCCGTGTAACAATACCAAATTCATTTTTAGAAACATCTTTCCCATTATTAGCATCATTTATAGTTTTTCCAGTAAAATAAGGCCATAAATATCCTAAAATTAATAAAACAACTATTACTAACAAAAACACCAATAACCTCTTAGATTTCATAATTAATCTAAAAAAACAAAAGATTTAAAATTTTCTAAAAGTTCCAAATATGTAGTATCCGAAAATTAGTTCTCAAGGCTGATAATAATCTATTCATGAAATTCAATAAAAAGAGTTTGATGGATACATTAAGGGCAAAAGCTGAG
>JAGVWZ010000047.1 GCA_018304045.1 Candidatus Pacearchaeota archaeon
CCAAATGGATTTTTTCTGAAATTATCCTGTATTTTTTCTTTTAATTCTTCCTTGGCTTCTTCTTTGCTGTTTATAGTATGCATAAATGCTTTTTTAGTTAGTTTATCTTGCTGGCATTCATAGTAGGCATTTAAATCAGACATTGTTATATGTCTTAGAATAAAATCTTTTGTTATTATCATCTAATCTTTTATTATAGAGCCTATAAAATGCTTTCCATTTAATAAATTGTTTAGATTTTTCATATCAGGTCCTAGGAGAAAGGTTGTTAAATTATGTTCATAGATTATGTTTGCTGCTTTTTGGTCTAAGATAAAATTTTGTCCTGGCTTGAATTCTATTTTTCTCGCCATTTTTAAAAATTCTTTATGAGTTATGTGTGGGATATATTTTGCTTTTTTGTATATTTTTGGGTTTTTATCAAATAATCCTGCAACATCTGTTAAATTAACAAATGGAGTTCCAAAATAATTGCATAGCTTTGCGGTTGTTGTATCTGATGTTTGATGGGGTGAATATCTCAATGCTCCGCAAAAAACAACATCATGTTTTTTTAGTAAGTTTTGAATTTCATGCATATCATGGGGTATTCCTTGATTTGCATCTTTTCCAAAAAAATAGGTCATAAATCTTGCATTAATTCTTGTTGCTGCAATCCCCAGGTTGCTTTGGAAGAATTCTTTTTGTTTTATATTCTCATTGTCTAATCCATGGATGTAATTTCTAGCTGTTTTTCCGCCCCCACAGACAACTACAAACTTGTATTTTTTTGTATTTTTTAATATTGTTTCTCTAAATTTATTTAAAAATTCTATATTAATTTTTTCTGGAATTATTAGGCTTCCGCCTAAACTTATTACAACTACTTTTTTCATAGTTAGTTCAGGAATCCTATTTATTTAAAGATTATGTTTGGAACTATAGTATTGAGAATAGCAATGTCTTTTAATTGGCTATATTGGGTATTTTTACATGGTTTATAGAATAAATGCAACTGAATTAAGAGATTATGTTCATAATAGGATCATTTCTCTTCCTTTAAGAGGTCAATCTCAATTACTTTTAAATTCAAAGCCTCTTGGAGAAAGTTCTCTTCAATTATGGGCACCATTTAGAACTAATATTAATAATCTTCTTTGTGCATTTGCATATTCTTCAAGAACTGAATCTGATTTGGCTGAAATCTATCTGCATCCAAACAGGCCTGGTTTAGATGAAGGTGATGCCAAAAGATTTTTGGAACAATTAGTTGTGGGAGATAAAATCTTTCAAGAAGGTTTTCCTCTTTGTCCTAGGAATAGGGATTTTCTTAGGAATGTTTCTGATGCTCAGAGAACTTTTGTTAGATTAGATAATCCTGCTCAATGTAAACTAGCTTGCAGTATCCCTTGGAGTAGATATGGAAAAGAAAGGATTAAAGATATGGTATATGATTATCTGTTTAGGGAAGGACTATATTATTTATTTAGAATGGGTGATTTTTCTCCAAAATCAGATGGTAAATAATTTATTATCTGTAACATTGAATATTTTTAATCTTGCTCCGCAGTCAAGCCAGCCATGGGCATAGTATATTGCTCCAAATGAATTTATTAGGTCTTTATTTTTTTCAAAATATTTTGAATCAGACAGATAGGATTCTACCATTAATATTATCTCTTTTGCTTCTGATTCTTTGTTTTTAGATATTGATTTTTTTGCTAAAGTTAGAGCTTTGTTTGTTATTTTAAAATACTTTTCTATTTTTTCCTTTGTTATTTTGTCTTGTTTCATGGGATTTTTTAGGAAAAATCAGTATATATATTTTTAGAATCAATATTCTAATTAGAAGGTTTCTATAGTAGGATTTTGGATTAGTAGTTTTAAATGATGTTCTTTGTTAAATAAATGTTAAATCACGAAAATAGTTTAAAAAGCCAAAGCCTACAAGCTTTCATAAAAAGGGGAATGGGAGAAGTTTTCTTCTCCCTCCTTTAATTATTGCTGATTAATGAATAAGGAGTTATTTTATTTATAACAAATCTTGAGCCTACAAATTCCGAGGTTACTGCAGATATGATATAATTATTCAAAGCTGCTTTTAATATTCCACCTGTTAAAGGTATTCTTGATTCTTTTGAGAAAAAATCAATTATTGAATTTATTTCTTCTTCTGTAAGAATTATTTTTGTTGTATTAATTTGATTGTATTTTTTTATTAAAATATTCTTTCCCTTACCTGGACATTCTATTACTAGAATTGTATTGTCTCTCAATAGAGGGTCTATTTTTTGCATTGGAGAAAGATTGCTTTTTTGAATAGGCCTTTTTAATAAATCATTGAGCAATACTCTTTGTTGAGTTGTTCTTTGCTTTTCAGATATTTTTTCAGGAGATTGTGATATTGATTTTTCCATGCCCTGTGGATTAGGTTTTATTACTTCTTTTGGCTTTTGAGCAGTTGTTATTGGAGATAATATTGGATATATTGGAGCATTCATAGGAATGTGCTCTCTGTGAACTTCTACTTTTCTCTTACCTTCTTCTTGGCTTATTATTGACCTAAATGCTTCTTCTGGATTAATTGGTTGTTCTGGAAATATTTTTTGTTTTACTTTTTCTAATTCTATATTTTGTTTAGATTCTTCTCTTTCAATCAATTTGATTAGAATTTCTTTTGTAAATAGCCTTAGAAAGATTATGCCTTGTAAATCTTTTTTTTTACGATTCATTTTAATATCTTTGTAAATTCCTATTTCTATAGGGATCTGAATCTTGTTCCTGACTTACTGGTTGAGGTTGGAATTGGGGTTGAAACTGATGGTATTGTACTCCTCTGTTCTTTATTCTTTCTTCCATCATCATTATACCTTTTGCTATTGTTTTATTTTGATCTAATAAAGAATCTAATTTTTTTAAGAATTCTGCATCACTTTCTCCTCCTGTTTTTTCAGAATATCCATCTTGATATTTTTCTGAAAAGCTTTTTGCAGATATCTCAAAAATTTCTAATAGTTTTTCCATTTTATTAGAAAGATCATCAAATTTTACTGATAGATTTGTAAGGACTTTTTGAAGACTAACAAAATTTTCAACTAGGGCATTTTCTATTTGTGCCTTAGTCATTCTTTTTACAACTTCTTTTTTTTCTACACTCTCTTTTTTTGTCATATTATATGTAAGATTGAATAATTTATAAACCTTAGCAAAGGTTTTATATAAGTTTTAATATCTGGATTATATTGATTAACATGGTAAATCTGATTCAAGCTGTATTTCTAAGTATTGTCCAGGGTATTTGTGAGTGGTTTCCTATAAGCAGTTCAGGTCATTTGGCTATTTTTCAGAAGGTTTTTGGTTTTGAAAATCTTGCATTTGCTGTTTTTTTGCATTTTGCTAGTGTTTTTGCTGTTTTAGTGTTGTTTTGGAAGGATATTGTAAGTATTTTAAATTTGAAAAAGAAAGAGAATTGGAAATATATTTTATTACTTCTACTTGGAATAATTCCTGCGGGAATTGTAGGTCTATTGTTTAAGAATCAAGTAGAAGGATTTTTTTCTAGTTTTTTTTATTTAGGTCTATTTTTTATTTTTTCAGGAGTTTTGGTTTATTCAACTAAATTTTTTAAGGTTAGGGAGAAAAAGATGAATTGGTTGGATAGTTTATTTATTGGAATATTTCAAGCTATTGCTATTTTGCCTGGAATTTCTAGAAGTGGGAGCACTATTTCTGCAGGACTTTTTAGAGGTATTCAAAAAGAACAGGCATTAAAATTTTCCTTTTTAATGGCTATTCCATTAATATTTGGCGCAGGTATTCTTGAGTTTAAAGATTTAAATTTTGCAGAAATAAGTTATTGGGCTCTTCTTGTTTGTTTTATTGTAACTTTTTTAGTTAGTCTTTTTACAATTGAAGTTTTATTAAAAATCGTCAAAAGTGATAAATTTTATTTGTTTGGTATTTATAATTTTGTAGTTGGATTCTTGGTTTTAGGTTGGAGTTTTGTAAGATAGTTGTTTATAAAAAGGTTAATTATTTATCAAATTTCTTTAAACAATTATAAATAATTGTTTTTATTTATTTTAAGCTTTTAAAAATAGTCTGTTGAGATATTAAAAATAAGATTAATTTATATAATACTGATTTATATTGATAAGATGAAAGACATAGGCAATGTAAAGCATTTTAGTGAAGAAGATTTAAGATTTGCAACTCCTTTGAATGTTGCTAAAAGAAGGGCAGATGATTTAAAATGCAATAAAATTGTTGATTTATGTTCTGGAATTGGAATTCAGGCAGGAGCTTTTGCAAAAACATGCAAAAGTGTTTTTGGCTTTGAAATTGATTCTAGGAAGGTTGATTATAGTAAAAATAATTTTAACTTTAATAATTTAAAATTTGAAGTTGGTGATGTGTTAGAACCATCTATTATAGAAAAGGTTAAACATATTTCTCCAGATATAATTTTTTGTGATCCAGAAAGACTTCCAAGTGAAAAAGAAAGGAATTTAGATAGTATAAAACCTGATTTGAAGAAGTTGGTTGAGGTTTATGGTAAGATTTGTAAAAATTTGTGTATTGAAGTTCCGCCGAGAATTGATCTTAGGAAGATAAAAGACTTAGGAAATTTTGAAGCAGAGTATCTTTCTATTGATAATAAGCTAAATAGACTTGATTTATTATTGGGAAATTTGAAAAAAGATGAGCGAAGTGTTGTTGATGTTGTAAGTGGAATGAGGATTGTTAATAATCCTGGAAGAAAGGCTAAACAAACTAATAAAGTTTCTAATTATCTTTATGAGATTAGTGAAGCGGTTGTTAAAGCAGAATTGATTGATGAAATTGGTTGTTTAGTTTGTGCTGATGTTTTAAATGGTTGTGAGAAAAACAGAGTTTTGCTTACTTCTAAAGAACCTCAATTGGAATTTGGATGTTTTGCTAAACCTTATATTGTTATTGGAATTGTTAATGGGTTTGATGAAATTAGGACTATTTTAAATAAAAATGGTTTTGGTAAAATTGTTTTAAAATATTCTATTGATCCTAAGAATTATTGGAAGGAAAGAAATGAGATTGAAAATGATTTGAGGGGAAAAAGAGAAGGAGTTGTTTTTAAGATTAATGATAAGTATGTTATTTGTGAGGAGTATGACTAGTTTTTATAAATATTAATAATATATTTAAGCTAATATAAACTAGTTTGATTATGAGATTTAGGGATATTGATAGATTATATCGGCCGCAGGTGCAGATTCTTGGTTTTTTGTTAATAGTAGGAATTACATTTGGACTTTGGAATTATAATCAGAAAAGACAAATGTATAATGAGACTTATTCTTATGCAGAAACTTTAGCTGCGCGGGTTTATGGGAATAGGGATGGTGAATTAGATGTTTCTGAGAAAAGATTATGGCATAGGGATATGGGTGTTGTTAAAGGCAGTGCACCTAGTATTAGAAGTTTGAATGAATTTGTTTCATTGAAAAATCATAATTATAATCCTAATTATAATCTGGATGATATGTTAGCTAATTGATATAAATTATTTTTAGAATTTGATGATATATGGGCGCGGTGGGAATCGAACCCACGTCAATCGGTATCTCCATTTTTAGTTTTTTAATAAAAATTTCTGGAGCCGACTATTCTACCTTTGAACTACACACCCTTGCGTCTTCAATTTTATTAGAAATGTTAGTTTTAAAAATATATGGGTTAGAGAAATTAAGGTTTCTATTTCTATATTTTTTTACAATCTTTATGATTTTATCATACTGAGGTATTTTCCTAGGTTTCTTATTATTTCTGAATGTATTTTAACTCTTTTTTTTAATGGAATGTTTTTTGTCATTGTTTCAAAAACTATGACTGATTTTGCATTAGGGCCTTTTTTTATCTTTTTGTTTATTATTCTTTTTGATGATAATAATTCATCTATAGAACCATCATTTACATTGGATATTATATTATTTTCTATTATTTCATTAAAACGAGTTTTAATTTTTTTTGCAGACCCAAGATTTTTTTTATTTAGGAATTTTGAAATTTCTATTGCAACAGGATCTTTTTTTCCTAACTCTCCTTGAGAATAAATATAATTCGCATTGATTTTTTCATCTTCATGAAGGTCTAAGACAAGGATTGGTTTATATGATTTGGACTTTTTTATAAGATAGCTAGTAAATTTTAAAGAATTTTCTGAAACAGGCTTTGTTCTTCTAGGTTTTTTGTTTTTTAAATCTAGTAAAAAATGTTCTGAATCTCCAATACTATTTTTCAAATCAGGATATCTTTGATTTTTTTTATAACCAATGGGATTACATAAAGGTAATAAAACAATATGTATTTTTCTTGCTAGTTTGTTTAAAAATTTTATGTTGTTTGAGATAGCATTTGGTCCTGCTGGTTCTTCACCATGTATTCCAGAGATTAAATATAAAGAATTTCCTTTATGTTTTGTTGAAAAACATAGTATTGGTAATTCAATATTATTATCTTTAAAAACAGTTACAACTTCTTTGCTCCAGTTTTTATCTAGTTTTGAATAAGAGTTATATAATTTATTTATTGGCTTTCTTTTGTCTTTATTGAATGTTTTTATATTAAGAATATTTTGTTTTGACATTTTATATTTAGACAAGAATTATTTATAAACCTATTATTTTATCTAGATTAAGGAAATAATGTTTCTAGATAGTTTTATAATATAATATCCCTATATACGTTAAGAATATAGTTAAAATGGCAAATAAATCTTTTATTAAACATAAATTGAATCTATTTAAACAAACTCAAGGATATTGTGGTCCTACTAGTCTAAAAATTGTTTTAGATTATTTTGGTATAAATCTATCTGAAAAGAAGATAGCTGAGCTAGCAAAATCTTCTAGAAAGCATGGAACAACTCCGGAAAATATTCTAAAAGTATTAAAAAATCATGGATTTAAAAATGCTAAAATAAAAACAAATTCTAGTATAAAAGAATTAGAGCTTGAAATAAAAAAAGCACCTGTCATAGTCAATTGGTTTTATGATTTTTGTGGGCATTATTCTGTTGCAATTGGTTATACTAAAAAAAGTTTGATTTTAGCAGAGCCTCTTGAGGGAAAAATAAAATATCTAGATAAATTTGATTTTTTAGTTTCTTGGTTTGATTATAAAGGGGATGTTCCTAAATCTTCTGGGGATTTTATAATAAGGACAATGATAATTCTTGGGAAAAAAGGATAATTAGAGTTTTTTCATTTCTTCTATTTCTTCTTCAGATATAGAGCATCCTTTGTATTTCAATCCATAGAGCATTGCTTCATAAGCCCGAGGATCTTTTATATCTATTAATTTCTTTTTATTTGCTATATATGCTAATTCTGTTGAGCGGATTATTTTAAATTTTTTAAAAAATTCATAGTTTTCTTTTTTTGCATTGACTGATGTATGAAGTTTTTTTTGCAGTAGTTTTCTTAAATTTTCTGGATTTTCACATAACATCCTTGCAGTTCTTTCATCTATTACAAGAACTGAGGGTTCTTTTAAAACTGTAGAAAGTGCAAGAGCTGCACATTCACCTTTATCTAACAGGTGAATTGGTTTTTTATCTGCATAGAATGTTGAATTTGCAATGCTCATGATTTGTTCTCTTTTTTGCCTTAAATCATCTATTTCTCTTTCTGTGATATCTGCATGTTTTATTATTCTTTGATTGAATAATTCTTTTATTTGAATTGCTTCAAGTTCAAATCTTCTTATTGTTTCGGGATAATCTATTACTTCTCTTTTTACTTCTTTGGTTATTAGAAAATCTCCTTTAAATTCTTTTTTTAGTTTTGTTAATAATGGCAATAGACCATTCATTGCAAAATTTATTAATGGGCCTGCATCAAAAATTAAATTTTTTACCATTTTAATATCTTTGAATAATAAATATTTTCTTTACCTTTTTTATAATTAATCTTTTTTAATAAATTTAGCATTTTTAAATTATTTTTATGGGCATGTAGGTATATTAACTTTGATTTATATTTTTTTGATAATTCTTCAAATTTTTTAATGAGTTGTATTGCAATACCCTTTCTCCTGAATTCTTTTTTTATTATTATATTAAATAAATATGAATATTTTGCTATTTTCCATATTTCAGCTATTAATAATCCAATTATTCTTTTATTGGATTCATAAATTAATATTATATAATTTTTGTTAGATAAATATTCTTTAATCATTTCTTTTGTGTAGTTTTGGCTACTATCTCCGGTTAATTCTGTTGATGAATTTAATAAGTCTAAGATTGTTTTTGAATCTTTTTTTGTTGCCAGTCTTATTTTCCCTTTCATTTTCATTTTTCAAAAACCTCTTCTGCTATTTTTATTCTTTGTTTAATTGGCATTGTTACTACAAAGTTTACATCTGCAATTCCTGTTTGTCCTGCGTATTCTGCAAGTTCCCATACTGAAATTCCAAGAACTCTTGCTGTTTGTTCCATTGAAATTCCATGTTCATATATTCTTGAAGCCTTGTTTATTCTTGCTTTTCTAAAAACTTCGCTTAGGTATATTTTTAGATTTCCTGAAAGTTTATTGATATTATTTCTTATGAAGTCAATGTTTTTTCTAAAATTATTAATATCATTTTTTTCAAGAGATTTTATTAGATTTTCAATTCCTTCTATATAATCTGAATAAAATTTTGGCCAACCTTTGTATTCCTTATAATTTTCTCTTTCTATTAATTTGCTTAATGAATAAATTATAACTGCAACAGAGATAACGTCTGGATCCTGGTCTATTGAAGAAGAGTGAACAACTTCATTGCTCAGATTTTTTATTTTTACATAATCCTTTTTTTTCAATGAAGCTTTTACTTCTTTCAGAACATTTAAAATATGACCTCTTTCTTCCATGGAAGGAAGAGCTTAGATAATTATATAAATGTTTTTAATCCGGAACAATGAATGAAGTTCCTATTTCTTTTTTTAATATTTCAATCATATCTGGGCAGCTTTCAAATATCTCCTCTGTTTCCTGATTGATTTTTTCTTCTAAATCTTGAGCACATTCTTGTCTTGGCTTTTTTATTAAAAGATCATGTTCATAGCCAATATGGAGCAATTCATGTATTAGGGTTTTGAGCTGTTCATCAATGGAATCATTCTTGTTTATCATTATAAGGGGCCTGGATTCAATGTATGCTAATGAGCCCCTAATATAACTTTCATTAAACCATCTAGTAATTTTTCCATTATTTTCTTTAAATATTCTATAGCCTTTTTCA
This sequence comes from Candidatus Pacearchaeota archaeon, assembly GCA_018304045.1. Lineage (GTDB taxonomy): Archaea > Nanobdellota > Nanobdellia > Pacearchaeales > GW2011-AR1 > ARS1285. Next base: position 9,247 of record JAGVWZ010000047.1, read on the forward strand.
ATGGTGGATATGTTCATTTATTCTCTATAGGTTAACTATTTAAATTAATTATTGTTATTTTAATTATGTTAATAATACTTGATACAAATTTTTTGATTTATTGTGCAAGAGAAAAACTAGACTATGTTGAAGATATTGGTAAATTAATCAATGAAGGTTATGAACTTGTTGTTCCTAAACAGGTTATTAATGAGCTTGAGAAATTGAAAGAGGATAAAACAAAGAAGGTAAGCGGTAGGGATAAAGAAGCTATTTCACTTGCTTTACAATTGCTTGGGGTTAATAATGTAACTATAGTTAAAACTATTGGAAAAACAGTTGATGAGTCTATTATTAATCTTTCTAGGAAAAACAGTAAGAATATTGTTTGTACTTTAGACAGAGAAATGAGGCATATTCTTGGTAGAGTTATTCTTGTGAATAGGGGTAAGAAATTGATGTTGACAAAGTAAAATACATTGTATATTGTTTTTTATCAAAAAATTTATAAATAGACTATCTTCTGGATAAGTATGCCTATTAAAGTTGACTCATTAGAATTCATGCATAGTTTTTTAAAAAGACCTCCAATTGAAGAAGAGTCAAGACATTCTACACCTAACAGGGAATTTCAATCTTTAACAGATGAAAGTATTATGGAAGTAAATAGACCGATTCCATTTCAATATAACCCTTTTGGATTGCCTTTACCTTATGATGAAGTTACTGTTTCATTTAAAAGATGTGGAAGTCATTATTCTGTTGCTTTTTTAATAGATGCTAAAAGACCTGATGTTTTTACATTTAGGGGATTTGGCGAAGCTCTTGCAGAAAAAAAATATAAATTGGTTTCCATGAGTCCTGGAAGAAATGCTATGATTCTTAATGCATCTGGAGATGTTGCATTTACAATAAAAGCTGTAAACAATGATTTACTTAGATTGGTTTGCATGGGAACTGCAGGAGCACATACAAGAGATCTTCCTGAAGATCCTAGTATATTTATAAAAGAAGTTGGTACTTTGGAAGTTGTTGCTAATTCATTTTTAGAATGTCAATTAAGGTCTATTCGTGATGCAGAGGGTGTAGATGAGCTTCTAAAAGGAATGGTTTATCTTAATCCATAATTGAAATTATCCAAAAAGGTGAATTAACATAACCTTTATAAAGCATATTTTTTTTATACTTTTACAATGTTCTATATAGTTGAAGTTGAGGATTATGTAAGAGTAGAGCCGAAGTTATTTGGATTAAAGACAGCTGATGCTGTAGCAAAACAATTGCAAGAAACATATGCAAACTATCATGATAAGGAAGTTGGCGAGGTTGTTGGAATAATTTCTGTATTGGAAGTTGGCAATGGAATAATAATTCCTGGTGATGGTGCTGCTTATTATAATTCTAAGTTTAAATTAATTGCTTGGAAACCTGAACTTCAAGAATTAGTTTATTGTACTGTTGATGAAGTTACTAATTTTGGAGCTTTTATGAATTTGGGTGTTATGAAAGGAATGATACATATAAGCCAAACAATGGATGATTATGTTAGTTTTTCTAGTTCAAATTCTTTGCTTGGAAAAGATAGCAAAAGAGTATTAAAGAAAAAAGACAGTTGTTTAGCAAGAATTGTTGCAGTATCCTATAAAGGAGATTCTCCAAAAATTGGACTTACTATGAGACAACCAGGATTAGGAAAGCTTGAATGGATTAAGGAAGAAAAACAAAAATCAAAAAAATCTGAAAGAGCTGAAAAGAAAGAAGCTAAACCTAAAAAAGAAAAGGAGAAAAAATAAAAATATGAAAATTTTAAAAAATTTTCAATTGTTCGTTTTAGGAGGTAAAACTTCACATGGCAAAAGAAAAAGCTTGTAAAAATTGTAAACTAATCTATGAAGGAGATAATTGCCCTAGCTGTGGAAAGAAAGAATTTTCTGATAATTTTAAGGGAAAAGTAGAAATAATTGATTTTGAAAAATCTGAGCTTGCTCAGAAATTAAAGGTTCATAAAAAAGGATTATATGCGATAAAACTTTAATTCTTGGAAAATTATTTATAGTTGATTTTATTAATAATGTTATGTATAATACAGATTTTTTGCCTCAACTTGAAGCTTCTAGAAGACATCTATTTGGGTCCTTGGACACTAGAGACGCGGTTAGAAGAATGAATAATTATGTTCCTCCCTCAAATCTTCAAGTTCTTCCTTGTGTGGAAGATACAAATGGAGAATGGGTTCCTCAAATAGTATTGGAAGAAAGAGTTTGAATAATTTTTTATAAAATGATTAGAGTAAGGTTTATAAATCATATTATTAATTCATAGATATGGACATAAAGAAAGATTTTAAAAATGAACTTCTAAAAAGAAGAGAAGTAAGCTTTGTAGTTGAAAGCGATAAAAATCCTAGTTTTGTAGATATGAAAAAGCTAGCTTCTGAAGAATTTAAAAAACCTGAAGAAAATATTGATGTCTATGGTATCCAGGGAAAGTTTGGGAGAAATACTTTTTTAGTTAAAGCCTATGTTTATGATTCTAAGGAAGCTCTTGAAAAAGCAATACAAAAAACTGGAAAACAAATAAGAGAAGAGAAAAAAGCTGTTTTGGAAAAAAGAAAAGTTGAAATGGAAGCTAAGAAAGCTGCAGCTGAAGCTAAGAAGGCAGAATAATCAAAAGTTGTTGAGTAATATTTTTAAATTAAATTTATAAAGTATTGGTTCTTTTAATATTCATGGTGGTTAAAAGAAAAAAAAGAAGTGCTGGAAAAAGAAAACATGATTCTGTTAAAAGTGATTTAAATCTTTTTCAACATGAGATAAATAAAAATACTAGTGATGTTGAGAAATGGGTAATTGCAAGAAGGAAATTTTTTATAAAATTATTAAAAGTAGCTTTATTAGCGTTTCTTTTTTATCTATTGGTGAGGACTCTTTAATCCTTAGAAACCTTTTTAAACCTCTTTAATAGTCTTATTATATTTAATCTATAAAACTTTAATATGGCAAAAGATGCAAAGGGTAGTGGTGGGAAAAAACCTCATAAAAACAAACCTACTTCAAAAAAATATAGTAAGTATAAAATTGATGGAGATAAGATAACTAGAGAAAGAAGTTGTCCTAGGTGTGGAATGGGAGTATTTTTAATGAAGGCAAATAATAGAGTATATTGTGGCAAGTGTCATTATACTGAATTTTCTAAAAAGTAATTTATTTTAAAATGAAATGCAAATGTGGAAATCAAATTGATGTAAAAATGGCTTCTAGGGTTCACTGTAGTGGTGCTAAACTTCTTACTTCATTAACTACTATTTTAACTCTTGAATGTTTGGATTGTGGTGAGAAGTTTCAAATTCCTATTTCTAGTTCTGATTATGTAGCTAAAGAAGATGAATAAAATATAAAAGAGATTTTTTAATAGTGCTTGATTTTAGACAAGTTTGTTTTATAATCTCTTTTTTCTTAAATCGATTAAGTATGATGCTTGTGAGTGAATGATTAAAAATCACCACCTCATAATCCCACATTCCTGTGTTTTTATTATCACTAAATGTGAGATTACTCGCTATCACCCCTCTTTTATTCTCTATTCCCTTGAAGAACCTGACTTTATTAAATATAATTTTTGATTATAATCTATAATCTTATTATAAACCCGAGAAAAGCCGGTGTCATACAAAAGCATGTCTTGGCTCTTCTGGGGAAAAAGAGGTGATAGTTAATCTATGTATCCAAGCTTTTTAAAGTTTTCTATGTTGTAGTAACTTAGTAATGACAGCTCTATTATAGGGAATATACCCTATTTTTATTACTCTAGCATTGCTGAAAGAGTTTATAAGGATAATTATGATGTTAAATTCATTATAGGGGGCGATAATATGACCAATTTTGAAAAATTTCTTCCAGAAGATGAAAATGAATCAGTAGAAGAAACAGGCGGTCCTGAACCTGAAAAAATGAGTAATCAGCAGGTTTATGATGTTATAACTAGCAGAAAGCCTGATTGGCAGCAGATTATTTATGATTTAATATCTAGTGAACAGCTAGATCCTTGGGATATTGATTTGGTTCTTTTAACTAGAAAGTATTTTGAAAAAATTGCAGAGCTTGAAGAACAGGATTTTTATGTTTCAAGTAAGGTGCTTTTGGCTGCTGCTTTATTGCTTAGGATTAAATCTGAGCTTTTGCTTAATAAATATATTAAAAGTATTGATGATGTTTTATTTGGAAGAAAGGATGAGAATAAATATGTTCTTCAGAGGATTGAAATTGATTCTGATGAACTACCTCTTTTAATTCCTAGAACTCCTATGCCTAGGTTAAAGAAAGTAACTTTGGATGAATTAATGAGTGCTTTGAATCATGCAATAAATACTGAAACAAGAAGAATAAAACGAGAAGTTGCTATTAGAAGAGCAAAAAAATTGTCAGAAGTGGATTTTCCAACATTTACTCGGATTGATTTAAAAGACAGAATAAGACAATTTTATGCAAGGATTTTAACTTCACTTAAAAAAACAAAAGAAATTGAAAGACAACATAATAAGATTGGATTTACTAATCTTGCTGGAAAAGAAAGAGAGCAAAAATTAAGTTCTTTTTTACCATTATTACATTTGAGCAATTCAAAAAAATTATGGCTTGAACAGGAAAATCATTTGGATGAAATTTGGATTTATCTCTATGATTATTTTGATAAAAATAGAGATCAGTTTGCTAAGGATTTTCTTCTAGAGGATTCTAGTGAAACAATGGATTTTCCAAGTGAATTGATTGAAGATGAGGTTGCAAGAAATATGAATCTTGCTGAAAAAGAAACAGGTGAAAATTTGGATGAGGAAATAATTGAAAATGAAAAAATAAGTGAGGAAGAAGAAAAAGAAGAAATAAGAAAAGAGATTTTAAAAGAGATTGAATCTGAAGAAAAAATAGTTGAAGAAGAAAAGAAAATTGAAGATGTTAGTGGTTTTAGTGATAAGTGATTATATTCTTTTTAATATTTTTTCTACTGTAAATACTCCTGTATCTTCAGTTCTATACCTATTTTCAAGAGTTCTTTCATGTTCTGTGTCTATTCCAGTGAGGTATAGCATTGGATAAAGAAATCTAATATCTTTTGAAAAAACAAGGATATCTCCTGAAAATAATTGTTTTTTTACACCTGTAAGTATTTGGTGGTTATCATCCATTAATTCTGGCAATTCTTGATATAGGTGTTCATCAATATTAATTTCTTCTTTTTCAATTTGATAGGTTTTCGAAGTTTGGCTTTTCTGCAAAAACCAAGTAACTCCTCTTTCATCTATTCTTAAAATACCTTGAAGTCTGGATACAGATAAACCTTGTTTTTCTTTGTTTTCATCCCTTTCTCTTGATGGATTATAACCTTCGAGAACTTTTATTAAATCATATCCTTTAGTTTCTGGTGGAGATCTTCCAATAAGATAGACATTATTAGGTATCAGAAGATGATCTACATTATGGCCATGACAGCTCATTACTAAATCTCTTAATAAACTTTTTTTGGGCATATTATCTTAATGAAATTGATAGTCTTATGTTTTTATAATTAAGTTTGATATAGTATATATTTATAAAAATAGATTTTCTTAATAATATATGATAATTGATAAAAAGTTGATACGAGCCTATGCATTGAAGAATGCTTTAGAACATGATGGCAAAGCTAATCCTGGAAGTGTCCTTAGTGGATTATTTAATCATGGTTTGTCTAAGGAAGATGTACAAGAGGTTATGCCTTTGATACAGGCAATACTTAGAGAAGTTGATGCTATTTCTATTTTAGAACAGGAAAGAGAATTTGAAGAATTAAAAAGTCTTATTGGAAAAAGACCTGAAAGAGAAGGATTGGCTGAACTTGAAGGTGTGGATAAGAAAAAAGGTGTTATTATGAGATTTGCTCCTTCTCCTTCTGGACCAATGCATCTTGGACATATTTTTACAGGAATGCTTAATTCACTTTATGTTAAGAAATATTGCGGTATGTTTTATTTAAGAATTGAAGATACAAATCCTGAAAATATTGATGCTGATGCATATGAAATGATTCCTGAAGAAGCTGACTGGATATTTGGAAATGTGCATAAGTGTTATTGTCAATCAGATAGAATGGTAAAGTATTATGAACTTGCTGAAAAAATAATTGATAAAAAGTCTGCCTATGTTTGTACTTGTGATAGTGAAAAGTTTAAGGAATTAATTGATAATAGAAAACCCTGTCCTTGTAGAAATCTTTCTCTTAAAGAGCAGTTGTTAAGATGGGAAAAAATGATTGATAAAAAGGGCTATGGTGAAGGAGAAGCTGTTTTAAGATTTAAATCTGATTTAAATGATAGTAATCCTGCTATGAGAGATTTTCCTCTTGCAAGAATTAATCTTACAAAACATCCTAGGCAGGGAAAAAAATATAGGGTTTGGCCTTTGATGAATCTGTGTGTTGCATGCGATGATATGGAATTTGGTTTTACTCATATAATAAGAGCTAAGGAACACAGGGATAATGCAAAAAGACAGGCAATGATTTTTAAAATATTTAATGAAAAACTTCCTAGAACTTATTTTTTAGGAAGATATAATTTTATTGATTTGGAAATATCCTGTTCTAAAACTAAAGCTAAAATAAAAGAAGGAGTTTATAGTGGGTGGGATGATATTAGACTTCCTTTTATTGCTGCTTTGAGAAAAAGAGGATATCAGCCAGAGGCATTTGAGAAAATGATTGTGCAAAGGGGAATGAGCGAGGTTGATAAGGTAATTTCTCAGAGAGATTTTTTCAAAGTTCTTAATAATTTTAATAGAGAAGTTTTAAGAAGCAAAACAAAAAAAGCGGATTTTGAAAAAACAGATGAGAAAAAATCTAATGTGATTATTCTAATGCCTGATAATCAAAAGATTTTTGGAAAAACTAGTTTCAAACCCAAGGATTCGGAAATAGTTTATTTTGAAAAATTTGGCTATGGAAAATTCAATGGAAAAGATAGTAAAAAGTTATTATTTTGGTTTTGTCATGAATGATATTTAATAAAAATGTTTATAAATGATGAATTTGTTATATATTCAGATTTATTAAAGAGGTATGAAAGGAGGTTAAAAAATGATGTCAAAAAAAGCGCAGTCTGAAATTATAACTACTGTATTGATAATTCTTCTTGTACTTGCTGCAATTATTATTGTTTGGCAAGTTGTAATGGGAGTTCTTAATCAAGGAAAGACTAGTGTTACTGAACAACAAGGATGTATTGGATTTTCAATGAATGTAGCGTTAAATACAGCTAAAACTACTGTTACTGTTATTCCAAATAAAGCAGTTTCTGCTTACAGAGTTTATGTTGCTGGTGCACAAGCTGGTACTGATGGTGGTGCATTAGGTGAGTTTGAATCTGGACCTGTTACAGTTCCTGCAGTTGCTACTGGTGCTGAAATTTCTACTGCTGGTAAGATTGGAGATCAATGGTGTGAAGGTTTGAATAAAATTACCGCACCTTAATTTTATTTTTTATTTTTTTTAATCTTTTTCTTTTTTTTAATCTCTTGAGGTAACTCTCACAAATGTTTTTTTCTTTTTCATAAGGTTAATAAATGAAGTTATTGTTTTGTTAATGACCTAATATGAAACCAACCCTTTTGAAAAGGCTTGACCCAAATTAAGACTTAACATGAAACTACCAAATGCAGATGAAATTAGAAAGCCTTCGAAGACTTTGGCAGGAGTAACTCCTATTGCTGTTATGTGTAAACCTAAGAAATGCAAGCATG
>JAGVWZ010000048.1 GCA_018304045.1 Candidatus Pacearchaeota archaeon
GAGTCGTTGCACTCGTGCTAGAGTAGAAAATATTCTTGATGATAGATATGGAGAAAATTTAAATTCTTTAGAAGGGATGGGGCATGCTTAAGATGACAACTACAATAAGAAGAAAATTTGAAGTTGTGAGTCCAAAGATGCTTGAAAGAGAACTAAAAAGTAGAAATTTTTTATCAGGACTTGAGAGCGCAATTCAAATAACTCTTGATACTGGAAGAGAAACTTCCTTTGATGTTAGAAAACAACCATTTAGAGATTGTTTTGAATATCCGGAATGGATAAGGATTGGCGATGAAAATTCAGTTGGTGATGTTAAACCAGGGATTACAGCTGGTTATTTATATGCAAAAAGAAAATTCCTTGAAGAAACAAGACTTGATCCAAATCTAAAAGAAAATAAAGATAAACTTCGTGACTTTATGTTAAATAAATGTCATAGCACAGTTAGATATCCCCCAGTTGATGCTGTTCAAACTTTGGCTGGTTATGTTTTATTACCCGTCCATACTCATCCTGATGAACGCATCCTGCCATCTGAAAATGATATAACTCATTTAAATGGTTTAAGGAATGATTTTTATAGATTATATTTTACAAGTTTTGGGCGTGCAGCTTTTATTTCATTTCCTAGACCAATAATGATAATTGCAGGAGCAGATAAAAATGTTAGGGATGGAAATTATGGATTGTTATTTTTACAGGAAAGAGATAGGGAACCTATTCCTTCAGATGAACTTTTAGGTGCAAAAACTGTATCAAGTTATTTTAGACCTGGTAAGAAAGATTCGCTTTCTGGTTATCATAATTTTGGATTTGGTTCATATAGCATGGATACAAAAAAGCTTAATCTTGATTTTGATTTAAATAAATTTGCATTTAGAGCAGGAAGTAAATTAATATGAAATCAAAAATATCTGTAACAGTTGATAAGAAAATACTTGATATGATTGAAGCTAAAATAAATTCTGGCAAATTCAGAAACAGAAGCCATGTTATTGAATATGGTGTTAAGAAATTGCTGGAGGAAGGAGAAGAAAAATGAGAATATTTCAGTCAGGAATAAATACCTTACATATTTCAAATCAAATATTAAGGGAGCATGGAAAGTTTGGTACTTTTAGAGATGTTCCATTAGATGCTAATGTCCGTTATTTGACATGGAGAGCTTATGATGACTTATGTGATTTTAATAAATCTGAAGATGTTAGCAAATTTCAAGATGCTTGCAGAGTTATCTCTAAAAAAGGGGATGATTTTAGAGTTGGAATTCTTTATGCCCATGGAACTTATTTATTTGGTAAATGGTGTTATCAAGATGGACTTTTCCCAAAATCAGTTCAAAGATGGATTGATAAATATGATGGAGTTTATGACCTACTTTTATTACAAGTTTGTAATCCAAGGCATGTTAAACCTGTTATTAAAAAATCAATAGCGATTGTCCCAACAAACGCAGTTGGCCCTCTTTGGAAAGATGATGTAAAACATCATATCGTCATACCTGGTAGAAATATTGATATGGATTTTAATTTAGAAACTTTGCTATCAATGCAGGGGGAACACTTAAGATGACAATAGATAAACTATTTTTAAGAGGACATCATTTGTCAAATCTTGCTGTATATTGTTTAGATGAATATAGTTTTGCTGAACTTATCTATGGAGATGGAAGAATTGATTTATACAGAGAATTTAGGGATAATCCAACTCTTCCTGTGGAAATAGTTGAGGGTTTAGATTCTATATGTGAGGCAGCTGGTGCTGAAGAATGTTTAGACTTTGATCCTTGTTGTGTTTTTAAAGATCCTGTATGGGATGAAGATGAAGCAACTTTAAGAGAATATGATTTGAAAGTTGGAGAAACATATTGTGCAAGTGATATTATTGAAAGATTTATTGATTATAAAACTACTACTGGATTAACTAGCCCTAGAGATAAATTTTTAGTGCGAATAGTGAGGGGAAGATGACAAATAAGTTATTATTAAATCCCGAAGAGATTATTGTTCCTGCTGAACTTGATATTGGTAATAATAAAAAGTTAAGAGAATATTTTGATTTATTTAACAGAGGAATTTATGAACATGTTCCACCTGTTTTAGTTGTAGATAAAAGATCTAAAACAAAGCAAAAACTAATTGATAGGATTAATAGAAGAAAACATGAACTAATTGAAAATCATTCGAGAAATCCTTCTTTACACCCTTATCCAGATAATTTTGATTATCATCTTCCGTATCTGGAATCAAACTGTTCTTTTAGATATGAAGGAGTGATTCAAAGACTTAATGAAGATTTCATAAAATTAGAAAAAAAAGTTGGAAATGCTAAATTTTATCTACTTGATGGAAATCATAGAGCAATTGCTGCAACATTGAATCATGAACCTATTTTTGCACTTGAGCTTGAAGATACTCAGGATTTGAGAAAGGTAAAAAAAATGGCTGAGGAAGGAATTTATCCAGAACTTTATAGGTCTGAAGATACATTAGATGAATTAAGAGCGGCTTTTGAATACCATTGTTTAAGAAATTTTGATCAGATTTTTTCTGTTAAACAAAGAGTTGGTGAATTAGTTGTAACCAGCGGGTTACCTGAATTTATGATACGAAGATATCTTTGGGAATTGGGGGTTGCTGTTTAAGATGGTATTAATTTGGGATACATCTAGATCAACTCTTGTTGAAGAAACAATTGATCAAATAGCTCAGAAAATAGCAAGTGGAGAAATATCTCCTGAAATATCTCCAAATGTATTGGTTAATGAACTTGGGGGAGATTTTGCAAGATTTTATTTTGCCTCATTTAGAAGAGTTGATAGGTCGAGATGGGCTCAGGAAAGATTTCCAGCTTCTGAAACAGATCCCTCTGGTTTTGAAGCATTTGTTGAAGAATTGAGAAGAAAAGTAAATAATTTGAATATCCGAAGCAATAAAAGATTGGTTCCGCTCTATGTTTCTCATACAGATGATGAGATTGGGAGAATAATGACATTCAGCCAGATGTACAAAACTGGAGAACTAACTAAAGAAGAAGCTGTTGAAGGCCTTGAAAAAGATTTTGATATAAGAATGTCTGACTCTAGAGCTGATTTTTATTTCCCAAGAACTAATAGAACTCCATTGAATAAATTGATTTCAAGATTAAACCAAGCAAGAAAACAGAGAGAAACTGATCTATCAAATATTGATTGTGTTAAGGGGTTATTATTTGAAAATTTAGTTGGTGTTTATTTAGTTGAAAAAAATGGTAGTGATAATGTTGAGTCTCAAGTAAGAAGGCCAGTTACCTATAGGGATTTATCTGGAACACCCCATAGGGAAGTATTTTTAGATTTTTTAGTTGATGGAGAAAATGTTGAAGTAAAGTTAAGAAATGCTTTAGAAAATATACTTGATTCTGTTTTACCACAAAACTTTGCATTGGAAAGAGAAAGAGGGGCTTCTGTAAAAAGTACTGTTATTTGTAGATCAAGAAATCCAGAACTTGATGCATTATATACAGAGAATGTAAGTTTAGCAGAAGAAGCTTCTAAAATGGGTATTGATGAGGTTGGAAGAAAAATACAAAGTGTATTTGATTATGTTGATTTTGAAACAGAAATTGAAGGTTCATCTAGACCCCAATTGTATGAAAGAGCATTGGCAGTTTTAGATAGTTTAACAGAAGAAAATGCCTCAAGAGCAAAATCCTATACCCGGGCACTATCGAGGATCCAAGATAATCCTGAAGGATTGCTTGCAAAATTAGGTATTTTAGTTAAAAAAATGGAAGAGCAAGCAGAACTTGATCAGGAAGATTTAGATCTTTTATTTGGACCTTCTGGAAATCGTAGGAGTTCGAGAGTTGATGTAGAAAGAAGAATAGAAATAATTAGAAAAAGTGAAGATAAAAAGAAAATTAGAATATTAATTGAAATGTATAATCTTAGGCATCAATCTTCTGAAACAGATATCAGTGAAGAAGTTATAGCTGATTTAGAATCTCTACAAAAACCTGATTTTAATTCTTTATATAGGAGTTTGGTTGATTCTAAAGCCGGATCTAGAAAAAGAAGAAAAAGCAAACCCAATGGAGTTGATGATATTTTAGGTTTCCATCAAAGGGCCTATGAAAGAAGATCAAGGGAATGTCTTGCTCATGCAAAATCTTTATACAAAAGATTTGATAATGAACTTGCTGATACATCCAATAGGGTGATGAAAGATATGGGGCTTGAAGATAATCTTGCCCATGTAAGGACAGATGAGCAGGTTTTATTGAGATATTTATCAAGACTTCCTGAATTAAAGGGAGTTGATGTTGGAAAATGTTTAGGAGAAGCTATGGCTGGTTCTTCTTGTTATTTTGATAAAGTTTATAATTATTTTCAAGCATTGGCAAATGACTCTGGAATGAATAATATACTTAGTTTAGGTCGTCAGGGTTTAGCTTCAAAAATGTTTAATAAAATGTTGGATGCATTGGTTGAGGATGTTGATGGTTTTAAAGAAAAAGTTAATTCTGATGAAAGTTTAGAAGGTAATCCTGTTGTAGGTAAATTAAGAGAATTAAAAAAGAGTATTGATGAAAGAAAACTTTCTGCTTCAAAAACAGAAAGAACAGCAATTATGTTAGCTAATGGAATTATTTCCAATAGGATTGAAGACATTGCTCTTGATTCCTATAAAACTTATCTTGGATTTTTAAGAGAAGCTAGTGAAGTTCATAGCTATCTTGCGCAGGAAAATATTTTACATTTCTTAAATTTTGTTAGGGGAAGATTAAGACCTTTACAAAATCAATCTAGGAATTTAGGGGGGACATTATTAGATAAACTTTCATCTGGTCAGTCATTGGTTGAATCTATAGTCTGTTCTTTTAATGGTTCTTTGAATAATCAGATGTTTTATTATCAAATGAGAGACTATTGTTGGGATAATATTGAGGATATGTTGGATAATGAAGAATCGCAGAAAAAATTTATCCTTAAGCTAAAGGAAATTGTTTTAACAACAGAAGAGTCAAGACATTTACCAGGTGCACCATATATTTTTCAAGAAGCAATGTTAAATTATTCTGGAATAATTACCAGTATAAAGGATATGGATGATGTGAGAAAATTATCCCTTATAGAAGATTGTGCAAAGGGAGTTGAAGCTGATTCTATTTTAATGGGCGGGAGAGTTGCACTTGATTTATATGATTTTATTCAAAAATTTGTTGGAGGAAGAGAAACTGGTATGAGGGCTGAAGAAAGATTTGATAGAGCTGCAAGAATGGCTCCTAAAGTATTTGGGGAAATGGCTTCTGGAACTTGCTTGCAAAGACTAATGCTTGGAGATTACTATGCAAGAAGAGCCTATAATACAAGAGTACTTGCTAGAGTTAATCCTCAGTATGCAGTTAAATATTTCCATGATAATTATGTATTTCCAAATGAATTAAATAAACCTCTAAGAGAATTTGCAAGAGAAATAAAAGAATTTGAAAGATCTGATCAGGAATTATTTAGAAAATATTTATTGAATGGGTCTAATGGAAATGGAAATGGAAATGGAAACTCAAATGGTAATAGAAATGTGGATCATAGTATAAATGGAGAATATAGAAACAGATTTTATCAAGCATGCAATAGGCTTGGTTCCTATGTTGGAAATGTTTTTAAAAGAATTAGCGGAATGAGAAATGGAGGAAGAAAATGACAACTGAAATACCTATTGAAAAACTAACAGAATTTGTAAGGCAAGAACTTAGGGGCTATAGTAATCCTGAATATATTAGACAGGATGGAATGACCTATACATTTAGAACTGTTTGGGCAAAGTATGGTCTAAGAAGATTGATTCAAATTGACCAGGATAATCCTGAAAGTCCAACTTCAAGAAGAGAATTATCTAAGGGTAATAATTTAGATAATGCAACAAAAATAGCTGCAAAAATACAGCGTGAAGGAGTATTAGTTCCTATTCATACTTTTGGATATGAAGATACAAAATATTATGGATTAAAAGGAGCTGTAACAGTTGTTGATGAAATAATTGATGATAATGGAAAAACATCTAGGAATTTAGAAGAAATATTGCTGGATGAAAGGCACAGATTAGGTGATTCAGATACAATTGATATTGCGAGACAGTATTTACACATAATTGGAGATATAAATGATGGTATTGGAGTAATTGGAGATACACCTATTGTTCATAGAGATTTAAAGCCCTCTAATATAGTTGTTAAAAGAGTAAAAGGAAGACCAATTGTAAAAGTTGTTGATTGGAGTTTGGCAAGAATTGTGGAAGGAGAAAGAGAATATGCTCCTTTTTGTGGAACAGGTGGAACAAGACAGACAGTTGCACCTGAATTAAGAATACATGAAGGAGAAGAACCTGTAAAGTATGATGAAAAAAGAGCTGAAGTTTTTTCAGCTGGAGCAACACTTGCAATTTTATTATCTGGAGGAAAACAAATAATTGATTATGATGGAGATAAATGGAAATTTGCAGTTGATGTAAATGATAATACTTGGCTTCCTAGAAAATTTAGAAAATATCATCCAATACTAAAAAGAGCTTTACAGGAAAATCCAGAAAATAGATATTTGTCTGTAGGCCAACTATATAAAGAATTTGAAGCAGAATCTAATCGACCTTCAAAACTAAAAAAATGGCTAATAGGAGCTTCTTTAGCTGGATTACTTCTTGGAGGTTTAGCTGGATATTCTTATTTCCATGATATAAAAAAAGGACTTGAATTAGAAGTAAATAAGGCGCAGGTAAATGCTAGATTTGAAAAAAGAAATAAGTCAATTGATATTTGGCTTCAAAGTGAATGCTTAAATAATTTAAGGAAAGATCCTGAAAATAAAAAAAATATATTTTTCACACCAGATTCTGGTGATAATTTTCAAATGGGAGAACTTAGGGGTTGGATGGACCTATTAAATCCCTATGAATATAAAGAAGATAAATATTATGGGGATTCTAGAACAGCTATGGCTGCTTTTTTAGATTCGACAATGGATCATTTTCCTTTAAGAGTATTTGAAGCTTTGATGCAACTTAATGGAATTAAAGGTGCTACTGAACTTGAAAGAAGACTAAAAGAAAAGGATAAAACACTTAATCTTAATTTTGATAAACTTCAGCCCTATTTAGAAAAAATTGATCATGATTTATATTGGAAAGTTTGGTCTGTAAGTCATAGGGGGGCTGATAATATTGAAAGAATGGTATATAGTGATTGTTATTCTGGAGTTGATCTACAGATAGCAGGGGCAAGAAAAGTTTATGAATTGAGATTGCATAGAGATGCTGCAGTTAGGGTAGCATATGAAAAAGCTAGTGGAGAATATGGAAAAAATCCTGGAATTCCCGCTTCAGGTATTGTTGGTGATGCTTATAAAATACAGGCAGAAACAAAACTAGGCAGAGAAATGGAAAAAATCGAAGCAGAATATAGGGCTGGAAGAGATGCACTTTCTAGAAGACATTTTGGTGGTAGGTGATTTACATTATTAATCCAGCTAAAGAACTTGTTGAAAGATGCAATTGCCTTATGCAGGAGGCTAAATGATAGGTGATTTTACTTTCTTTTGGTTTTGTTTCTAATAGGGAATATGCTTTTTTGTATATTGTTTCTCTTTCAATCTTATGAATCTTCCATAAAATTTCTATATTATTTTCAAAATAGGCTTGTTTTGTTAAATCAAATAATCTTTTTGCTGTTTCAAATAATTCTTTTATTTGTTTTGAAACTTCTTTATTGTTAAAAGATTTGTTTAATAGATACAATTCTCTTTGAGCATGAATTATTTGACTTAAAAAACTCCAGAACAATTCTGATTTTTGTTTTATTAATTTTTGTTTTATTATCATTCTTCTACAGAAATTATCATATTTATGGATTCTTTCTTCAACTTCATTATAATCTTCTATTTTTTCTTTTGAATTATTCAATCTCTCTTTAGTTATATCAAAAATCTCTTCTATGTTTAGAAATAGTTTGTTTAATATATTATCAAATTGATCTACAGAAGGTTCTGTAATATTTTCAATTATACAAAAATCTTTTTCTTTTTTTATTACTTCAAAACCTATAAGTCTTGTTTTTATTATTTTCTGAAGAATTTTAAACTGATCTTCTGTATTGAAAAATATTTTTACCCTATCATAGCCTGTTCTGTAAACATTTGTAATAAGTGTTCTTATAGAGGTTTCGCTAGAATTAGTTAGTTTTGTTTCTATCTCTGATTTTTTATTTGTGGCTTTTGGACCAATTATCAATTCCTTTCCAGATACGGTTACATCTAGATTATCTCCCTTGGATAACTTATTTTCATCTACCCATTTCTTAGGAAGATAAATCGTGAAACCACCGCCGCCTTGTTTGATTAATTTTACCATATTATTTTCTTTCTCCTTTTCTTAGTAATGGGGCATTTTCAAAATCTTGTTTTGCTAATAAAACATACTTATGAACAGATTTTATTAAATCATTACCTCTGGAAAAATTTGTGTTTCTATTTTTTTCATAATAGGTATAAAGAATTACTTTAATTCCATAATTACTTAATTCCTTGATTGCTGGAATAAAATCGCTATCAGATGTAACTAATATTATTTTTTTCATTTTTGGGTAATCTAGGGGTATTTTCATTAAATCAATTGTGATTAAGACATCTATATACTTCTGTTTAAAAATGAATTTTCCATCAACCTTTAATCTTTGGCATCTACCTTCTCGTAGAATAAATTCCTTATGTTCTTGTAATTTTCTTATGAATCTATCATATCCTTCTT
The DNA here is from genome assembly GCA_018304045.1 of Candidatus Pacearchaeota archaeon. Taxonomy (GTDB): domain Archaea; phylum Nanobdellota; class Nanobdellia; order Pacearchaeales; family GW2011-AR1; genus ARS1285. The sequence continues at coordinate 8,778 of JAGVWZ010000048.1, forward strand.
TTTTAATATCCTCTTCCTTTATTGAGGGGTTACTTTGAAATGGGGGTGCATTATAATAAAATATCTTTTTGCATAATAGGTTCTGTTTTTTAGATATATTTTTAGAAAAAACTATTCTATCAAATTTTATAGGTTTGCCTTCTCCAAAATGTTTACTAAGTTTGTATATAAATCCCTCATCAAGAAATATTAAAGACTCATCCGGCAACCTATTAGGATCACCGGGGAGCATATTAGTATTATCAATGGATTCAGATATATAAATGTTGTTGTTTTCCATATCTATACTATAAAATACTAGTTTTTAAGCTTTTCTAATTTTGATATCAGTGATATCAATAATATCAGTTAGATATTAAATCCCTATTTTTTTGTTACTTATCAGTATAACTTAAAATGACAAACAAAACAAAATGGATTTTGGGAATAATCGTCGTAGTACTTGTAGTTATGAGTATATTTCTTTTAAGAACTGCTTTTACGGGTAATGTTGTAAAGGAAGATACAATTAAGATTGGATTTTCAGGAGTTTTAACTGGAGAAGCTGCTATTTATGGGCAAAGTGGATTAGCTGCTGCTAAACTTGCTGTTGAAGAGCAAAATGCAAAGGGCGGGGTAAATGGAAAGAAAGTTGAATTAATTGTGGAAGATGATAAATTAAGTGCTAGTGAAAGTGTTAATATTATGAATAAGTTTGTAAATATAGATAAGGTTGATGCTATTATAATCGCAAGTGGCTCTGGACCTACTTTTTCAGGTGTTGCAGTAACTCAACAAGCTGGAATTCCTACAATGGTTACAACTGGTTCTGCTCCTAAAATAACAAAAGTTGGAGATTATATATTTAGAACTTATCCTTCTGATTCTGTTCAAGGTAAATATGGTGCTGAAATTATTTATAATCAATTAGGAAAGAAAAAAGTTGCAATGCTCTATGTTAAAAATGATTGGGGCGAAGGAATTAAAGATGTTTTTAAGAATAGATATGAAGAATTAGGTGGAAAGTTAGTTCATGAATCAGGAATATTACAAACAGAAGATGATTTTAGAACTGAAATTGCAAAAGTAAAAGAAAGTGGTGCTGAGGCATTGTATATTCCACTTTATCCTGTTAATCTTGTTGCTTTAGCAAAACAAAAGAATGAAATGAAACTTAATATTCCAATGTTAGGTGCTGATGCTTGTGATGGGGATCAAGGAGTTTTAGATGTGGGAGATGGATTAATGTATACTCTTGTTAAAATAGATGCTCCTGAAAGTTTCTTAAACAAAGTTAAGAGTGTTAAAGGTTTTGAAAGCTTAAACCCTAATGTTGGTGCTGCAACAACCTATGATGCTACAAAAGTATTATTGCTTGCAATGGAAAAAGCAGGAACAGATAAATTAAAAATTAAACAAGAACTTAAGAAAACTTCTCATCAAGGTGTTTCTAATAAAGTTGAGTTTGAAAATGGTGACTTAAAAGAAGCTGTTTTTGAAACTAAATTGATTAAGAATGGTAAAGCTAGCAAGCTTTATTAGGAAAGATGAAATCTTCCTTTAAGATTTTAATTGGAGTAATTGCTTTATTAATTGTTATATTTTTAGCAAGAGCTTATTTTACAGGTAATGTTGTTAAAGAAGATACAATAAAATTTGGAGTGACTTTGCCTTTGACAGGAGATCTTTCTAATTTTGGAGTAGGTGAAAAAAATGCAATTGAAATTGCAGTTGAAGAAATCAATTCCAATGGTGGCATTAATGGTAGAAAAATTGAACTTATTATTGAGGACACTAAATGCAATGCACAGGATGGTGTTTCAGCTGCTAATAAACTTATTAATATTGAAAAAGTGCCTGTAATTGTTGGAGAAATATGTTCAGGACCAACTCTTGCCATGGCTCCACTTGCAGAACAATCTAAAACTATTTTATTTGCAACTGCTGCATCTTCTCCTAAAATAACAAATGCAGGAGATTATATATTCAGAGATTATCCTTCGGATAATTACCAAGGCAGTTACGGAGCTGAAATCTCTTATAATAAACTTGAAAAAAGAAAAGCTGCAGTTCTCTATATGCAAATAGATTATGGTATTGGTGTTAAAGATGCTTTTAAAAAAAGATTTAAAGAACTTGGTGGAACAATTACAATTGAAGAAAGTTTTGTACAGGGAGCAAAAGATCTTAGAACTCAATTGTCAAAAATAAAATCTTCTAATTCAGATTTAATTTATTTTGTTGGATATAATGAAGAAGCAATAGTTTTTATTCAACAATTAAAAGCCCTTGGAATAAAGACTCAGGTAGTAAGTACAGAGACATTTGATGATCCAAGTATCCTACAGAAGGTTGGAAATTCTGCTGATGGAATGGTCTATACTTTGTTAAAATCTCCTTTAACTGAAGATTTTAAGATAGCAATAAAATCAAAAACCGGCAGTGATCAGATATTAATTGGCATGCCTAATTCCTATGATGCAATTCATTTGATTGCAAATGCAATGAAAAATTGCAAGAATCCTGAAGATACTACTTGCATTAAAAATGAACTTTACAAAGTAAAAAATTACAAGGGAGTTACTGGAACAATTACCATTGATTCTAATGGTGATTTAGAAACAGCGGATTATGCTGTTAAGCAATATAAAGGAAAAGAGGCGATAGAAGTAAATTTATAGCTATCGCGGAAATGACAGAAGATATACAACAAACTACAACACAAACAGAACCCCCATTAGGAATACAACAATATCAAGAATTAGTAAGAGAAAACTGGAAAGCTGTTTCTAATAAATTTGGATATACCTTAGCAACAAATGTACTTTGCATAGATCATGTTGCAGATATTCTTAAATTAAATAAAGAACAAATATTTGGAAGAGGTTGGAATACTTCTACACTACCAAGGGCTGTAGCATTTCAAGAAGTTTATCATTGTAGCGGACCTGTTCCACAACTTTTTTGGGCAGGAGTTATAATTCCTAAACAAGAAAGAATAGCTAGATATGCCTTACAGGTAGATATTTTAGATGAATTAGAGTTTCATCATTACTTTCAATTAACAAACCCTCAAAGTGACGATGTTATTTTAAGAGAAGAACATTTAGTTGTTTTTAATAGACATCATTATTATAAAAAAGAAGGATTAGATGATGAAAGTAAAAAAAGACTTAATTTAGATTTAAAACAACTAGTGGGAGTTTTTAATTATCTTGAACAGACAAAGTTACAAAATGAGGGACTTTCTTCAGATACTGATGCTATAACTGCTTTTTTAACCAGATCTTCTCAATTTCATGCTAGAAGAATATTAGAAAGTATTGTTGGAGGAAGAAAATGATCCAAAATAAAATTAAAATATTATTAGCAGACGATAATTCTATAGAAAGAACTGGTATTGTAACAAGATTAAGATTAGTTTCACAAGTAGCAGGAATAGAAGCGTCTGTTACAGAAGTTTCAGATGGAGATGAATTAATTGAACAAGCTTCTGCTGATAAATATGATTTAGTTTTAACAGATAATCGAATGAAAAGGATTCATGGAATTGAAGCAATAAGAACTATCCGGGCTTCTAGAAATTCTATTCCGATATATTTACTTTCCAAAAATCAAATCCCTGAAAATGAATGGAAGGAAGTTAGAGCTAATGGATATGTAAGAAAACCTCTTGAGTATGAAGTTAGGACTGGAAGAATAGGAATTGGCGAACTCATTAAAAAAGAGCTAGATAGATTTGATTCTGAACTTGGAGAGATAATTAGAAGATATTCTAGAGGCCAGACACAATGAAATCAAAATTATATTCATTAATTGCAGCTGCATTAATTGGAATTTCTGGCTGTGGTGGTATGACTATTGATAAGAAAGGAGATCTAACAGGAGATGGAATTGAAGATATTGTTGTTAGTAACCAAGTTGTGCTTAGAAAAGATACCTATTTGTTTATAGGACAGAAAGATGGAACTTATATAAGATCTACAAAATATAATGGCGGACAAAAAGATGGTCCTGAATATTTTATGACTGATGATAATCGTACTTATTTCTTTGATGGAAAATTCTATGTTGAGGCTAAGAAAGATGAGGGGGTAGAAAGAAAATAATGGTAGCGCTTGATTTATTATTAGTTGAAAACCAGTTTCCTATGGGGGCTGGTGAATTTTTTAGGTGTAAATTATATTCGCATTCATCCGAATATTTTAAAGCATCAGAATTAGAATTAGATTTATGGACGTATGGTCTTGCTATAATCGACTGTTATTTTGCAAAAGATAAAGTTCCAGAAGATGTAAAAAAAAGAGCAGAAGAATTTATTTGGCAAGAATGGAGAGATGTCAATAGAACAAGACATTTTGATAGTTTTACTGATTTAATTAATGCTAGTAAAAATCTTGGAGCTATCCTTGAGTCAACAGATTCGCCTGCAGGTTTAATTTTAGCAGAACAAGCCAAGAAACTTAGAATTCCATTTTTAGTAACTGCTCATCAAACAGGTTTAGCAGATTTAATAAAAGGATATTGTGAAAGAAAGAGCTATCCTTTGTTTTATTCGGGAGAGCAAAGAGAAGAAAAATCTAAGCCTGAATATTGGCAAAGAGTTTATGATAAATTAATGAAGCAGATGGAGAAAGGTAGAGGCAGAAAATGAACCCAAGACTAGATGACTTATTATGGAATATTTTTAATGGAATTGCATTAGATTCAGGAACAGGTTCATTTAGAGGACCAGATATTTCCAGAGATGAAACTATTCATACTAGATACTTAACTAAACATCATCAATGTTCTATAGGGGATTATTTAGAATTAGCAGAAAGGCAATTAGTTTCAGGATATATGTTAGCAGATAGTGATAATGTATATATTGTCAGTTCAAATTTTTTAAGATTGCAAAAAGTAAATCCAAATTCAGCATTATCAAGATTAAAAATAATCGGAATTAATCTCGTTCCTTTTTGGAGTGAGACTTGTCAAAATATAACCGCCGCATTAGAAAGAGGAAAAAAATTATATAGATTTAATCAAAGATCAGTATTTTTACTAAACAATCAAGCAGATCCTGAAGTATATGATTGTTCTGAACTTTTAAGCCTAGGGGAAAGATGTAAAAAATTAGGCGCTTCTGAAGTTGTTTTTACATTTGAAAAAGCAGCAAAAAGACTTGAATTAAATGAAGAAACAGGAGCTAAACAATGACAACTGAACCACAAAAACAAGAGCAAGTTGCAGAAGCAATAAGACAAAAAGGAACTCCATTATATGTTTATGATTTAAGTGTTGTTGAAGAAAATTTTAGAAGAATCAACGATACAATTCCTTATCCTAGAAAAAGAATCTATTATGCTATGATGGCTAATGCTAGTGAAGGAGTTTTAGATAGGATTGCTAGGCTTGGTGGAGGAGTTCAGGTAAATTCTATTCATGAATTAAAATCAGCAAGGCAAAGATTTGATACAGATAGAATCTCATTTACATCAACAGGTCTTTCAAGAGAAACACTATCAAGATTGATTGTGCAAAGAGTACAAGTGAATCTTGACTCTGTTGAAGAGGGGCTTAAATTTCTATCATTACCTACCTATAGAAACCAATTTGGAGTTAGATTAAGGATGCCTAGGGTTTATTTCAATGGAAGATTCACAGAATCTGACACTGGCATTAAAGAATCTGATTTGGAAATTGCATTGATTAATGCAGGAAATAAAGGAGTAAGAGTAAATGGAATCCATGGTTATTGCGGAAGTAATATATTTGATGCAGAATTTTTAAAAAAAAGTGCAGATTATATTGCAGATTGCGCAAGCAGGTTGCATGATTTAGAATATGTTAATTTTGGGGGAGGATTTGGAGTTCCTGTTCATCCAGAACAAACTCCTCTTGATTTAAATGAAGTTCTAGGTTATTATGCAGAATTAACAAAAAAACTTTCTCAGTATAATGGAAGAGAGATTGAATTAAGAATAGAACCTGGAAGAGCTTTGGTTGCGACAGCAGGAACTCTTTATACAAGAATTACAAATGTTAAACAATTACATAGGTCAGATGGAAAAGTTCAGGTTGCAGTTAATGCAGGATTTGGAGAATTTGCAAGACCAAGATTATATGAAACTTATCATGAAGTTTTTGCCCTTGGAAGAGAAGGAAATACAATGTATTGTGATGTCAGAGGAAATACTGTTTTACAAGATGATTATCTGGCAAAAGACATTAGATTACCTGAAGTAAAAGAGGGGGATATTCTTGGAATAAGAAATGTTGGTGCTTATGGAATGGCAATGGCTTCTGGATTTCCTGGAAAAGAATTACCAAAGGAGGTTTGCATAGAATGACAATACTTTCATCAGAAAACTATTATGGATTAGGCCATGTACCTATAAGAATCGGAGCACAATTATCAGGCTGGGATCTAACTGAAGAAGAAGCAAAATCTGGAAAGCTTAGAGTTGTTGATTTTAGAGCAATGAGTCCTAAATGTCCTCATGATTGTTTTCATTGCTTTACTGAAAAACAAAGAAAAACTCTTTCTTTAGATGAAATAAAAAGAACTATTGATCAAATTGCAGAACTTGGAGCTATTGGAATAAATTATTTAGGTGAAGGAGAACCTACGATTGATCCAGATTTTTTTAAAATTGTAGAATATACTGCAGATAAAGGACTTATACCTCTAGTATTTACAGACGCTGCTACAAGATTAAGAGATAAGGATCTTGTGAGAAGACTGAATGATCAGTATGCAACTATTTGTCCAAAATTAGATAGTTTATTTGATGAAGAGTATCAAAACTGGGTGGTAGGAGATAAAAAAAGAGAGTATTGGGGGCAAAGAAATGAGGCTTTAGATATTTTAATGGAGCAAGGTTTTAATCATGATGAACCAACTCGTCTTGGATTTATTTATGTTGTAACAAATAGAAATATGTATGAAGTTGAAGACACTTTGAGGCATTGCAGAGATAATAATCTATGGATAGGGTTCTCTTGGTTTTTACCAACAGGAAGAAGTGGAAGAGCAGATTTTGATAGAAGTTTAACTGTAAGTGAAGAAGACAAAACAAAAATTAGAAGTATTATTCAAAGAGTTGATGCTGAATATGGTTTTAATCATTTGATTTATAATAATTTTGCAACACATCCTTGTGTTGAGTTCATGGAAATTTTTGGTGATGGAAGAGTTTCTCCATGTTCTGGAAATGACACGGTTGTTGGAAATGTAAAAACAGAACCTTTAGCTGCAATAAGAGATAGAATTCTTCAACAATATCCTTGCCATAGACTCGAGACTTTTGATGGACATTGTTTGTATAGGCCAAAAATTGAAATCTCTGGAGGAAAGTAGAATGCAACCTTCTCTAGAGCAAATAGCTCAATCAGCAGAACCTGCTCAAAACAAACAAGGATGTTTGTACTCTCTGTACAAATATGCAATTGATACATTTGCAATGGTCAGCTTTTCAACTCCTATTGGGATGGCTAATGAGATACTTGTTGCTGGGATGAGTGTGAATGATTCAATTAAGGTAAGAATAATGAGTGCAATAGGATGTTTTGTTACTGCAAGGCCCTATGGAAAATTCAGGAATTTTGTATTTAGAAAATGTGGAGTTGATGACACAACTGGATTTGTTAAAAAGACTACTGTGGACACATTAGCTTCTGCTATTTTTCAAACCCCACTTTATACAGGAATATTAATTGCATCTGGTGCTGATACAAGACAAACAATTGTTGGTGCTACTTCAATGATGCTGGTTGCTGGATTAACTGGTAGGCCCTATGGAGCTTATAGAGATTTTTGTATGAAAAGATGTGGGATAAAACCTGAATATGAAGATAAGATTGAATGAATAGATGTAGATAAATTTGTGGACAAGGTTTATTTGGTGATCACCTAGTTTTGTAAATATTATCATGATGATCAAAATCATGGAACATTATTTTATTATTTTGTTTGTCAAACTGGAAGATTAAAACAAAATGTCCAAGATGGACTCGCTTGCAATCTTTTAGATTATATCTTAAAATTTTTTGGTGATTAGTGTAAATCCGGACTAAACTGCCCCCTTACAATACATATATCCATTAACAGCTTAAAAACATTTTCATTTCTATTATTGAACCTAA
>JAGVWZ010000049.1 GCA_018304045.1 Candidatus Pacearchaeota archaeon
AGATATTTGTTATATCTTCTCTATTCATAAAATTGCTAATACAAGGATAAGTGAACAATTGATCTATTAATTTCATTTCTTTAGCAATCTGGACATCAGACATAAATCTCCTTAAACTAAAAGTTGAATAAATTTTTAATGCAGAGGCAAATAACATATCCGAAATAGGTAAAGTTGGTCTTCCAAAAGTATAAGCTGGTTGTTCTATATTATCTACTAAGTCTCTTAATAGTTTCATAAACATTAATTTCTCGCTTGTTTGAGATTTGTCATAAGCTTTCCAGTTTTGAGAATAAGTAATTTTAACTCCTTTAGTTTGCTTAATCTTGCCTTCATTATCTATCTCTTGTCTGATATAAAGCTCTACGGCGTAAATATGCTTACACTTTTGATGTCTCATTCTGCAATCTGGACAATCACACTTAGGTTCATGTCCATTAAATTTAACTAAATAAGTACCATTTCCAGAACTAGACTGGACTTTCCAACCTTCGGAGGTTTTTTCTATCTTAACTCTCTTTAAGAGTTGTTTTCCTCGTTCTTCTCTACTCATTAATTTATAGGGTTTTTCCTGTTCCATTGTGTTAAAGTAATATGTATTACTATATTACTATTCAAATTAGAGTATATAAATATTTATATACTACTCTACTACTATATTACTATGGCTAAAAGAGAAACAATAAGTATCAAAATAGATCCCCCTTTATGGAAAGAGGTTAAACACCGATGTATTGATGATGATACAGATTACTCCTCTTTTGTTGAAGATGCGTTAAGGGAAAAACTTGAGAAGAAATAAATTTAGGTGATGGAAACTATACAATATGGCATATAAATGGGTTAGAAGATGGGTTCCAGGATATTATAGATATGTAGGAAGAAAAAGGGTTTGGGTTAGTGGACATTATACTTCTGTAAGAATTTGGGTTAATTAAAATGAGTACTGATTATACAAAATCTGTAAGAGAAAATGGCTTGGAAATCCAAAGGGAAAAGTAAAGATTGCAACATATTTTACTCCAGATATTCATTTTGTAATGAAAGGTTCAAAAGTATTTATATTTCAATTATGTGATTCTCAAGCAGATAAACAAAAAGAGATTTTAGGAGACCTATTTTCAGCTTTATTATCTCCAGAGGTTAAAAAACTTTATTTTATTGTTCCACCAGAAAGAAAAGAAGAAATTGAACAAGTATGCAAAGTAGTAATGTCAATACTTCAGCATAGGTTTCATGTTCCAGAAAAAAGTTTACACGAATATTGTGTCTGGTCAGTTCCAAAAGGAGATAAACAACAAATAGATGAATCTATAATTAATTTGGCTATTAAAGATAAATGGGGGTTTGAATTATAATAAAATGGCAGGATATAAAAGAGGGTCATGGAAATGGATTCAGTCTAAATTAATCACTAACGCATTTACTGGGGAGTTTGCAATGATTTTTGGAGGTGCTTTACTAAGTTCAGTATTTGGTGCTTCTATATTTTATGATACTCCTATGTGGAAGATATATCTATTTGGGGGAGTATCTATCTTTTTAATTATATTAGGTTATTTCACTAGAAAAAAGAAAGGATAGACTTTTTTAACAGAAGCCACTTATTTAACAAAGCCGGGAAGGGGAAAAGGCTTTTATTAAATTTTAAAATAGTATTATTTAAATAAGCTTAATACTTTTATTTAAACATGAAAAGAGGATATGTTAAAGGACAAATTAGCATATTCATAATTGTTGGAATTTTAATTGGGGTAATTGGTATTTTTGGTTATGGACTTAAGGTTCAACATGATGATGCTATTAGCAATGAATTTTTTTCACAGGAAGAACTTAAACCGCAGATAGAAAATATTCAATCAAATGTTTTTATGTGTCTTTATGAGCCTAGTAAAGAAGGATTAAGGGTTATTGGAGTTCAGGGAGGTTATTATAATAAACCTGATAAAATTTTTGATTTAGGAAATGAATTTATTCCTTACTATTATTATGAAGGTAATTTTTTAATGCCTAGTTCTGAAAAAATAGCTGATGAATTAGAAAGCCTTGTTGAAGATAAGGTTGATGTTTGTTTAAATGAATTGAAGTTTGAAGGTTTTGAATTAGAGCATAGTTTACCTAATGCTAAGGTTTCAATTGATTCTGGAGAAGTTATTTTTAAAATTGATAGTTTAGTTGGTATTAGTAGGGAAGGAAAAAGAATAGTTGTAGATACAAAAGATTATTCTGTTAGCCATGCTTCTGCATTAAAAGATATTTTAGAAGTTGCTAATTATATTGTTGATTCCCATAGAATTGATAGTAAAATGTATTGCATTAGCTGTTTAGATAAACTTGCTGAAGAAAAAGATGTTTATGTTCAAAATATTCCTTTTGCAGATAATTCTGTTTTAGTTATTATTGGAGAAAACAGAACTTCTGACAGTCCTTATTTGTTTAGTTTTTTAAATAAATATACTGGTGAGGAAATTAGTGATGATAATGTTTTAACAGGAGAATATGCAGAAGGATTTCCTGGAAGTTTGGAGGTTGTTTGATAAATGATAAAAAGTAATTATAGAGATAAAGTATTTTTATTGTTAGTTGTAGCTCTGTTTCTTGTTTTTATAATTAGTGATAGGATTATTGCAGGTGGTATATCTACTGAAGACTCCTTACTAATAGACAAAGTCAATTCTGAAATGAGGGCAGGTAATTTTGAGAATCTTGCTTTAGCACTTGATAAAGTGTATATTGGCCATTTATCCCTTCTTTTTAAAGATGTTAATCAGGGGCAGTTGCTTAAGGCATGGGATGCACTTGAAATAAAAACAAGTAGTGGAATTGATTTAGATAAAACTAATAAATACAGAGGTTCATTGTTAGTGGGACTTGATGCTGCTGCAGGATTAAATAATAATGGAAAAGCGCTTGATTCATTTATTGGCGAATTAATTAAAAAAAATTCTAATTTAAAGGATTTTAAATTTGTCGGATCTAAAACTTCAGGACAAATAACGGTTGATGGAAATTTTATAAATTTAAAAGATGTTTCTAGAAAAGATCATAAAATACCTCTTAAGGATTTAAGCGGTTTTAAGAAAATGGTTTTTTCTGAGATGAAATCAGGTGGAGAAGGATATGCTGTGCACTATATTCCTGATAAGGGAACTGGAAGTGCTATGATTCTTAGTAGTGGATATTTAACTGGAGATAAAACCAAAGGGTATGAGGTTATGGATTTGGTTGGAACAGAAACAAAATCAGTAGGGCATGTAAATTTTGGGGATAATCCTTCTGGAGCTGTTTATTTTAGGGGTACTCCTAAGGATGTTGATAAAACAAAATTTGGTACTGGAGATTATATTTTTCATAAAACTGGAAGAGCAGGAGATATTAGTTTTAAAGATGAATCTGGTGTATTGAGTTCAAGTGATAGGGATGTCGCTAATAAAAATGGGGAAAGAGTTGGATATCAAAGTGAAAATGGTGTGAGGGGAGTTAAGAAATTAGATGGTAATGGAGATAGTACTCCTGATAAAATTATTGATATTGCACATCAAAATGGTATTGGAATTAAATATAATGATAAAATAGTTGGTGCAGGTAGTGATAAGAAAATAGAAATTATAGATAAGGGAAATGACTTGGAAGTTATTTTTCCTAAGGAAATAATCAATGCACAGATTATAAATAATAATGGAAAAGTTTTAACTAAAGATGAGAATTCTAAGCAGATTTCTGTTGGAAAAGGAGAACCTATGAAATTTGTTAATGGAAAAATCAATGGAGTTTTAGTTGGTAGGCAAGATAGTGATGCTGGAAGTGATTCTGGAAGAGTTACTGGTTCAAGAGGCATTACTCCTCGTGGAAGGAGTCTTCCTCCAGAAAGTGATAAACCTACACCCATTACTCCTGGAACTGATGTTGAAAGTAGAGTTGCTCCACCTAAACAAGATCCTAGTGCAGGAGTTATAAAAGAAATTTTAGAAGGAAATAAGGTAATACTTACGCCTCCTGCACAGAGAGAAGATGCTAATGCTGGTGAATCTAAAAAAATTACTCCAGAAGAAGCAACTCATAATGCTATTGTTCAAGCAAGAGGGGCTAATTTAGAGTTAGATGCAGAAATGTCTAGGCTTGCAAAAGATTATAGTCAGGCTATGGGTTCTAGAGGTAGATTAGTGCATTCTAGTATGGGTTATGCTGAAAATATTGCTATGTTTACAAGTTTCCAAGCATTAAGTCCTGAACAGGTTGGACAAAAATTCACTAATATGTGGATGAATAGTCGAGGTCATAGACAGAATATTATGAGTGGACATAGTAGGGAAGGCATTGGAATATATGTTTCTCAGAATGGTGGACAGTATACTTATTGGGCTACTCAGATATTTAGATAAGAATTTTAATAATAATGAAACTAATAAAATAAATTATATTTTTACAACTTCAAATTCAAATTTCTTTTTGACAAGTTCAATGAACTTGTCTTCATATTCTTTTTTTATTGTGCAACCTGCTGCTCTTTTATGGCCTCCTGATTCTCCTTCTATTGCACAAGCAATGGAATCTATGACTTCTTTTAGATTTTGATTTGATTTATTTCTTCCTGCAAGTCTCGCTGATATTTTTATTTTATCTTCATCATAGGCCATTGCTATTATTATTGTGCCTTCTTTATAGACCTGTGAAAAGGAAATTATGCTTGCTAAAGTTCCTATGAGTGTGTCTTTTATTTTATCTTTTGCATTTATTATAACATAGTCTCTTCCTTGTATTTTTTCATTTTTTTCAATAAATCTTAAACCTGAAATTATGTGTTGGCGATATTTCATGTAGAGTCTTTCTGCTTTTTTCCTAGCAGTTAGGTTTCCAAGACATAGCATTAAAGAAATTTCTGATTTTCCCATTCTTGAGCAGGCATTTATTATTGCAGATATTTCTCTTGCATCTTCTATTTTATTAAAGAATTTTATTAAATAGAGATTTCCTAGATAATCCTTGTATTCTTTTGAAGATAGACGCAACATTATTGATGTAGTTAATCTTTTCATTTCTTCTTCTGTTAAATCAATTAGAGTTTTGAAATTCTTGTTTGTTTTTTCAATTCCTGCTTCTTTTAATAGTTCAAAGGTTCCTTTGGAATCTCCTGTTACTCCTGGAATAAATGGTCTTGAACTATATTCGAGAGTTTTATCTAGGGGTCTTGTTGAAGGATAAATCAAAAGACCGCATTTTATTTTTACATCTGCTTCTTTTATTATTTTATCTCTTGTTTTATTAATTTCTTTTTCCATTGTATCACCAATCATTCCAATTATTGCTAGATGGGAAAGATTTTTGTTTTCTTTTGATATTGATTTTGAGAAAAGATAGGTTAGTTCTGCAGTACATAGTTCTTCATATTCTTCTAAAAGATGGGGGTTTATAATTGATACATTGAATGGAATGTTTTTATTTATTTCATGATGATCTATTATGAAAATTTTATTTTTCAATGCAAGTAGGTCTATACTTCCTGAACCAAGGTCTAGGAGAATAATTGTTTTTTCTTTTGGAAAAAGATCAATTTCTGTTTGAGTTAATTGTTTTATTATTTTTATTGAGAATTGTTTATTGAGTCTTTCAAGTGTTTTGCATAGAATTGCTGCAGAAGTTATACCATCTGTATCAAAGTGACTTATAATGTGTATTGGATTTTTTATTTCTTCTAGGAACAGTTTTGCAAAATTTTCAATAGATTCTAATATCATTTTTCCCTCTTTTTTCTCACTTTATTTTCTTTTTAAATGATCCTGTCTTTTTTTCAAATGAGCTTTTGTTATTGTTTGTGATCTTTTTCCAACTTGGTCATGACTATGAGTTTTTATATGTTTATTTAATATTTCGGATTTTCTTTGAAGATTTTTTATTGTCGGTTCTTCAAAAAGACCTTTTTCATCAAGTACTTTTCTTATTTTTAAATTATAGATTTTTACTTTTGGAATTCCATATTGGTCTCTTAGAACTAGGCCTATTTTTTCAGAAGTCATGCCTTTATTTGCAAGTTTTATGATTATTTGTTTTACTTCTTCTTCTGTGTATTTCAACCATAATGGTTTTTCCATTTTGTTTGATTTTTTTGTTCTTGCCATGATATTTTTATTGGAAATTGGTTTAAAAACCTTGTTGTTAATAAAAAATAGCCCCGCTCGGATTCGAACCGAGGTTTAAGGCTCCAAAGGCCTCAAGACTTGACCACTGTCTTACGGGGCTATCTTATATAAAAGTAGAGAAAAGTCTTGTTTATAAGGGTTTTTATGTATGTTTTTTAATACAATATTCTTTTAAAATATGTTTAACTAATTGTATTTATGAATCAGTTTGACAAATATGAACAAGAATTAATTAATGCATATTCGAGATTGTCAAGGATGACTAGATTTTCTTCTGAAGAATTGTATGATAGTTGTTTGGTTGTTGAAAAAATAGGCAGATATGCAGGAAGAATTGGTATACTTGAGAATCAATTTAAGCAAGGTGAGGAAGAAATTTTTTGTGTCAGATTTAGGCCTAAGGGAAGATTAAAACGATTTAAATTTAAACATGATTTAGGAGATTATTCTGGGATAAATAGAAGAATATATTTTTCTCCAAATATCTTCTTAATTTTGGAAGAAGAACAGGCTACAATAAAAAGACAAACTTCTTTACTTCCTTAATATCATCCTTATACCTTCCACGGGATTCTATAACTTTTATTCTTTTTAGGATCAATTATCAAAGTTTAGAATATAAATTTTTAAATAGTCTTTAGTATTCAAGTAAATATGGTTTCTCAGAAAGCTAAAGATTGGTTTGAAAGAGAATATGGTCGCCCCATAAGGGATTATCAGGCGGTGCCAGATCCAGAAGTTTTTTTACCAGGCCCTTCACAGCCTTCAAGATTAGAACTTGATGCTCAGAATGAAGCTCTTGCAAATGAACTCGCAAGACCTATTTGCATCCCTCGAGGAGATTAATATTTATCCTTATATCTTCCACGGGATTCTATAACTTTTATTCTTTCTAGAACTAGTTTTCCTTGTTTGGATTTTTTTTCATATTCTACTAGGATTTGTTTTAAACATTCCTTTTCTATTGTGAAATGTTTTGCTTCTAGTGCTTGTTGAAGCAGATGAAGGTCTACTGCTTTGTCCTCTATTTTTGCTGAATGAAATGCTAGGCCGAAATCTATGAAATAAACTTTGTCTTCTTTTTCAACATATATCATATTGCTTGTTGTAAGATCTCCATGAATTATGTCGTTATCATGCATTAGGGCTATATTTTTTCCTATTAGTTTGGATATTTTTTTATAGTCTAAGTTTTCTAGGTTTTCTGAAAGTTTTTCCCCATCAATGAATTGCATATGAATCATTCTTTCAGATCCAGGCATAGCCAATAGTCTTGGAACTGGGATTATTTTTTGTAATTTAGAAATTATTTTTGCTTCTGATTTTGTACGGCCTTTTCTTAGTTTATTATCTATTTCTGGAATCCGATAATTTTTTGGAATTCTATCCTTTACTATTTTATTGTCTATTTTGTAGATAATTGCTTCTGCTCCTTGGGCAAGAGTTTGAGGTTTCATGATTAGCTTTGGATAAATAAACTTATTAATTTAACTAGTAATGGAAATGTTTATATAGTTTAGACTAATGTATAATTTGTATATACAATGATAGAAATAAAAACAAAACTGAGAAAATGGGGGAATTCTTTGGGAATAGTTGTGCCTTTGAGTTCTCTTTATGAAAAGAATTTAAAGGAAGGTGATGATGTAAATGTGATTATCAGTGTTCAAAATGATGATGATATTCTAAGAAAGAGTTTTGGAACTATAAAATTAAAAAAATCTGTTGATAAATTCATGAGGGAACTGGATAAGGAGCTTTATAATGACTAATACCTTTGTATTTGATACTTATGCTTTAGTTGAGATAATAAATGGAAATCGTAATTATATTAAATATCTTAATGACAAAATCATTATAAACAATTTTATTTTTGCTGAATTATGCTATGCTTTGGAAAAAATGAAATATCCTGATGCAGATGTTTTAACTCAAGCATATTCTAATTTTATTTATCCTATTAAACCTTCTATTATAAAAGAATCTATGAAATTTAGATATAAAAATAAATCAAAAAATCTGTCAATAACTGATTGTGTATCTTTTTTTATGGCAAAATCCCTTGGAATTAAATTTTTAACTGGAGACAAGGAATTTGAGAATATAGGTGATGTTGAATTTGTGAGAAAATGATTGGTTTTCTAATCTTTCTGCTTGTTCAAGTCCTTTTGTAGAAGGGGTTCCTGAAAGATGTTCCTGTATAATTCCTTTTTGATTTTCAATTGTTTTTCTATGCTGAGTTATTATTCTTGTATTTAGAACTTCATTTTTTTGCCGAATTTTTTAGCAAGCTTTTGCATTTGTTTTTGAGATATTCCTTGGGATGGATCAAAGTTTTCAAGGTCTCCTTGGCCTGATGCAAATTCTTTTAGAAGTTTATATTGTTTTATTAATTGACGGATGTCTGAGGTTGTTGTTCCACTTCCTTTTGCAATTCTACTTAATCTTTGGGTTTGTTTTTCTAATATCTCAGGGTCTTCTATTTCTTCTTGGGTCATGGAATCTATGGCATGCTGGAATTTTTTTATTTTTTCTTCTTGATTTCCTAACATTTCCTCTGGAATTTTTGCTTTTCCTAATCCAGGTATCATTTCCATTATTTTTGAAAAACTACCTATATTTCCCATTTGTTTTATTTGTTCTTGAAAGTCCCTTAAATTAAAATCTCCTTTTTCAAGTCGTTGTTTTGCATTTTTACTTGATTCCTTATCTATGGCAGATTCTACTTTTTCTAAAAGTCCTTCTAAATCTCCAAGCCCAAGTAATCTTGAGATAAATGATTGGGGATTGAATGTTTCAAAATCATTGGCTTTTTCTCCTGTTCCAATAAAAAAAACAGGTGCTTTTGTTTCATTACATGCTGTAAGTGCTCCTCCTGCTTTTGCAGTGGAATCCATTCTTGTGATTATTACTCCCCTAATATTGCAGGCTTTTTGAAATTCACTTGCTTGATTTTTTGCTGCTTGCCCAATATCTGCTTGAATCACTAATATTACATAATCAGGTTTTATTTCTTTTTCAAGATTTTTTATTTCTGTTATTAATTCTTTATCAAGAGAATGTCTACCTGCTGTGTCTATTATTACTAAATCATATTCTTCTAATTCTTTTTTAAATTCTTTATATATTTTTATTGGATTTTTTTCTGTTTTGTTTGTGAATGTTGGAAGTTTGTATTGTTTTCCTAGTTGTTCTAATTGTTCTGATGCTGCTGGACGATGAACATCTAGTCCAATCATAGATGTTTTAAAACCTCTTTTGAAATAATAGGAAGCTAGTTTTGAAGTTGTAGTGGTTTTTCCTGAGCCATATAGTCCTAGGAGCATTATTTTTGTTTGTTTTCCCTTTGTTATTTTTATTTCATGTTTTTCTTTTCCTAAAAGGCTTAATATTTCATCATGGAGTATTTTAGTTAAATGCTCTTTTTTTTCAATTCCTTTTATTTTTTCATTGGAGGCTTCTTTTTTTATTTTTTCTCCTATTTCTTTTACTAGCATGATATTTACATCTGCTTGTATTAGTGCACGTTGTAGATCTTTTACAATTAATTCTATTGTTTTTGAGTCAAGAAATATAGCTCCTGCTATTTTGTCAAATCCTTTCTTTAGTGCTGAACCTAGGTTTTCTAACATATTCTTTATAGGATTTAATGGTTTATGAATTTTTGCCCTTTTTTTGATTATAGCAATATTTATATAATATGAATTATTTTCAATTTTATAAAAAGAATAGGTGAAAATGAATAAGAGAGTATTAATCACAAGTAGTTTAATTGTTTTGTTTTTTATTGGAAGCACTTTTGCAGTTGAAGTTGGTTATGTTTATAATTCTAAATCAAAAATAGATTCAAATGTAATAGGTATTTTTAATGAACTTGGTTTAAATGTGGATTATCTTCAAGTTAATAATCTTCCTAGTGATATTTCTAAGTATAATTTTCTTTATGTTGGAGATGAATATGTTAATCCTAATATTTCTTTAACTAATTACAATTTTATTATTAGCAATAGATATCTTGGTGAAAAAACAGGAATTACAGACAGGGGCGGAATAAGTATTATGACTTCTACTGAAACCCCAAAAGTTACTTTTGATAGTAAGAATTTAGCAGTTTATATTGTTTCAAAAGATAATAGTGGTATCTATATTCCTTATTATTTTTTAAGTAATAAACATAAAGCGTTTTCTGTTGAAGAATATGCTGGAACCTATTCTACAAGTTCTGGGAATTTTGGAGATGTTATAAGCTTTGTTAATAAAAGTAGTGTTTTGGAAAATGGAAAGGTTGCAAATGGAAATATTTGCTTTTTTGGTATAATAAAATCAGCTTATTGGACAGATGATGCTAAAAAATTATTTAAGGATTGTGTAGGTTTTGTTAATGTAAAATCTGATAATTCCCCTAATAACACTCAGACTATTACTTGTTCAAGTAATAGTGATTGCGGAATAAGTGGATATTTAAGTGATGACTTTTGTTCAGAAAATGATGTTTTTACTACATATATTGATTATAGATGCGTAAATTCTGGAACTTCTACTAGTTATTGTTCTAATACAACTACCAATGAACTTGTTGAAGAATGTAGTGATTTTTGTGTTTCTGGAGAATGTCAGAGTTTTAAATGTACTAATGAAGATCAATGTGATGATTATGATGCTACTACTCAAGACATATGTTTAAATCCTTTAACTAAAAATTCAGAATGTGTTAATCTGCCTTATTTTATACAATGCAGACTTGATTTTGATTGTAATGATAATAATTTAAGCACAATTGATACCTGCATAAATCCTTCAACTAAAGAATCTTCCTGTGTCCATAACATTTATCATATCAGATGTAGTAATGATTCTGATTGCAATGATAATAATGCTCTAACTATTGATTCTTGTTCAAATCCAGGGAAATTTTTATCTTCCTGTGTCCATAACATTTATCATATCAGATGTAGTAAGGATTCTGATTGTAATGATAATAATGCTCTAACTATTGATTCTTGTTCAAATCCAGGGCAAGCTAATTCTTCTTGCAGCTTCTTAACTATTAATAATATTTCTTATATTAAAATAGTTTCTTTAACTGCAATTCCTGATAAAAGAAGTGTCAGGCTTAATTTTAATGTAGAGGTTTTTGGAAGCAATAGCATTAAAGGTTATTATTTTAGTAATAATAAAATTAATTGGGATTTTGTTAATAATAATGAGAGTTTTTATGTTTTTGGAAATTTAACACCTAATACAAATTATACTTTTTTTATGAAAGCAGTTGATAATTTGGATATTAGTTCTTCTGAATTTAATGTTAGTGTTGCTACATTGATTGATAATGGCAGCAATACTGGTAATAATACCAATGGTACTGGAAATAATAATACAGGCAATGGGAATAATAGTTCTTCTAATCAAACTCCTGAAGATAATGGTAATGGTGGCGGAGGTGGGGGAGGTAGCGCAGGTTCTTCTACTAGTGCAGGTTCTTTAAGCAATAGGGCTTCTTCTGGTGGAATTTGTGTTACTAAATGGTCTTGTACTGAGTGGTCAAGTTGTAAAGATAGCAAACAAACAAGAAATTGTTATTATCCTCCTGATTTTTGTACTCCAAAGCAGGAAAAACCAATTGAAACTCAAGATTGTGTTGAACCTGTAATATCTGAAGAGGTTGAGGTTAATAATAGTTCGGAAGATGAAATAAATTCAGGATTTTCTATTACTGGGGGAGTTATTGGTGCTTTAAAATCTCCTATAAGCTGGGTAATTATTTTTTTAGTATTAGTAGCTGGAGCTTATTCTTATTTAAGGTTTAGATCTGGAGCTTTTTTACTTAAAAAATTTTGGAAATAAAATCCATTGCTGGAATATAGAATGGTTGATAAAAGTTTGCTCTTGCAAGTCCTGCTACTGCTAGTGATGTTACTGAACTTATTAGGTGGTCTTTTATTGTACTTTCTATAACTGGATATAGGCCATAGGCAAGCATTGCTTCGCCTACAATTGGAATTGGGCATAGCATCCCTACTCCTGCTGAGACTAAATGTTTTGTTTCTAATGGTGAGGGTTTTGATTTTGCCATAGAATTCACAGAAATTAGATAGCTTAAAAAGTTTTTGGTTGAGAAAATTTGCTTAACTTATATTAGTATTGATGAATTTTATTAAAAGTTCGCATGCTCACTTTATTTAAATTATTCAAGTCCTAGACTTTCTATAAATTCTTGCTTGTTGAAGAGTTTTAAATCAGAGTAATTCTGGCCTGTTCCTAGATAGAAAATAGGTTTTCTTGTTATGGCAGATATGGAAATTATTGTTCCACCTTTTTCATCTATGTCTGCTTTACTTAAAATAGTTCCATCAATGTTTATGGATTCATGGAAGATTTTTGCTTGTTCTGTTGCATCATTTCCTGCTATGGATTCTGCAACAAATATTTTTAGGTCGGGATTTGTTACTTTTACTATCTTTTGCATTTCTGACATAAGGTTTGTTTTAGTGTGCATTCTTCCTGCAGTATCTATTAAAACAACATCTATTCCATGGGCTTTGGCATATTTTATTGCATCAAAACCAACAGCTGCAGGATCTGAGCCATATTCATGCCTGATTAATGGTATTTCCAATATTTTTGCATGCTCTGAAATCTGTTCGATTGATGCTGCACGAAAGGTATCTGCTGCTGCTAATACTACACTTATGTTGTTTGATTTGAGGATACTCGCTAATTTTGCTATGGAAGTTGTTTTTCCTGTTCCATTGATTCCAAAAAACAGGATAACAAATGGTTTTTCTTTTTTTAATTTTATTATTTCCAAAGGATCATCTGGCTCTACAAGAATTTCATTTAGTGTTTCTTTTAATTCTTTTTTTATCTCTTGTTCCAAGCTCTCTTTTTTTATTTCTTTTCCAATTAGTTTTTTTGATAAAATTGATTTAATAGATTCTGTTGCTTCTAGGGATACATTGTTCTCCAACAATAACATTTCTAATCCTTCAAATAATGAATTGAAGTCTTCTTCTGTTATTTTATAGATAAATGTTTGCCTTACTTTTTCTAAAAATGATTTTTGGATAGTGGGTTCTTTATCCCCGATACCTAATGGCTCAGAAATCTTGAATTTCTGGGAATTCAACTCTGACGAGTCTGAAGTTTTCTGAGATGCGTCTTCCCTAGAAATAGGTTTGTCTTCTTCTTTTTTACCAAATAATTTTTTTAGAAAACCTGTTTTTTCTTTTTTTTCAAAAGTTTCTTCTGATTCTTTTCTTTTTTCTTCTAATTCTTGAATTGCTTGTTTTGGAGATTCTTGTTGTTTTTCTACTTTTAATGCAATTTCCTGAGTTTTTTTTATTTCTTCTTGAACCTTTTTTATGTCTTCTGCTGTTGCAAGACTTTTTTTTATTTCATCTATGTCTGGTTGGTAGGTTTCTTGAGCATTATTAAATTGTGTTGGAACTTCTTTTATTTTCTTTTTTTTAGCTTTTTCTATTATTTTGGTAGTAAGTTCAGATTTTTTTAAATCTGAAAGCGCCGCTGCCTTTTTATAAGTAGGTTCAAAATCTTTTGATTTTGAAAGCGCCGCTATTTTTTCTTTTGAAACTTTTTCTTTTGTTTTTTTTGTTGGTTCTATTTTAGGGAGTTCTTTTATCTCTTCTTGTTTTAGGTTGTCTTTTGCCTTGCCAACCCATTCTTTTAGCTTGTTTTTTAGGAATCCGAACATGATTTTAATAGGGGGAGTGTATTTATAAGGGTTTTTAAGAGAATTTATAAATTAATCTTGTTTTATTATTAGGAAAAAGATGGCGAAGTATAACATTTATGTGTTTAGGCATGGACAAACTTATTTTAATAAAAAAGGTATTTTTACTGGATGGAAAGAAAGTAGATTGACGCCTCTTGGAATTAAACAGGCTAGAATTGTTGCTAGAAAATTAAAAAATAAGAAGATTGAGGTTGCTTTTCAAAGCAAACTTTCAAGATCAAAAGATACTTTAAAAGAAGTATTGAAATTCCATCCTGAATGTAGGAAAATAATCACAGATGATAGAATAATTGAAAGAGATTATGGGAACTTGGATGGAGTTAGTCATGAGGATTTTATAAAAAGAATAGGAAACCAGGAGTATGATTTATTGAGGCATGGAGATTCTATTTCTAATCTCCCTTCAGAAGCTAGAAAGAAAGTTGAAAAATTTCTTGGTGAAGAAGAATATAAATTAATTCATAGGGGTTATGATACTGCTCCACCTAATGGGGAGAGTTTTAAAAATGTTGAAAAAAGGGTTAGTGAGTTTATAAAATTTTTAAAATTTTATATAAAGAAGAATAGAGTTAATGTTGCTATTTCTGCTCATGGAAATTCCATTAGACTTTTTAGAAAAATAATGGAAAAAAAGTCTAGAGAAGATGTTGTTAAATGGAATATTCCTTATGATACTTATTTTCATTATGTTGTGGATGTATAATTTTTGTCTCTTAATTTTAGTATAGTAAATGAAATCCTTCATTTCCTAAATATCAAAGTGTTCAAAAATGTTCTAAATTCGATTACTTTGATATATAACAAATCTTATAAAGGAAAATTTTCTAAATTTTCCTGTCTAAAAATTTCCTAATGACTAAAGTTATATAACACGGAAATTTTTATAAATAGATAGTTATTATTTGGTTTGTTATAGAAAAAAGGAGAAATAGAATGATAACCTACAATGAACTTTATGATGCACTGAGGAAAGAGAGATATAGTGAACAATTACAACCAATTCCTAAAAATTTTATTAAGGATATTTCTGCTTATCTTCGGGATAAGAAGGAAATTGCTGAAAAAAAAGATGATGATTTTTCAGATACTATCTTGAAGACTAAAAAACAATATGAGAATTCTATTGCAATTTTTAAAGAACTTATTCTTAGAAGAAAAAAGAAACTTTTGGATTTGGCTTTTGTTGCTGCTGAGACTGGAATAAGCAAGAGGGATTTTGAAAATATGCTTTCTGTTGAAAAAGAAGCATTTGAAGCTATAATGAAAGCTTTAGAAAAAGCTGATAAACGAACAAGTGAATTATTAAAGGGCAGTGGTGAAGAAGAGGAATTAAAACATAAAAATAAAATGATTGTTTTTGTGGATGATACAGAGGAGTTCTTGGATTTAGAGGGGAATAGATTAGGGCCCTTTAAAAAAGGAGATGTTGCAAATATTGCTGAGGAGATTGCAAATATATTAATTGTTGATAAGAAGGCTGAAAATATTGGGGAGGAGTGAAAATCCCCCGGCCAGTACTCAAAATTTATTCATTTAACAATTTCCAATTATTCTTGTAAAATTTTGTATCTATAGGTTTATGTTGATTTTTACCTTTGGGTTCTTTATCTACCCAAATATGTATTTCATTTTTAGTATTTATTTCATTCATAGGAATTATATAACAAGAATTATTATCTGGGCAATAACCTATAATAAAGTCTACTTGTTCGCTTGTATAGTGCACTATTCTATTGTTATTTTTATTTGCTCTAATAGATTTTAATGGGAGAATATAGCAACCTCTATCTTTTCTTTTTGACATGTATTTTACTTGTATTCTTTTAAATCCCTTAAAGGTTTCAATTATAAAATCATATCTTGAGTTTTCTCCATAGGGTATACTTACTGTAAAACCCTCTTTTATTAAATTTGCAAGTACAAATGTTTCTCCAATATTTCCTTTTGTTTTTGTGTGTATTAAAGCAGCCATGCATTATCATGCCGCTTATTAAATTTATATATTTTTCTGTTTAGAAAAGTGAAATAAAAGCCTCTAGAGGGAATCGAACCCTCAACCCCCTGTTTACAAAACAGATGCTCTACCTTTGAGCTATAGAGGCTTATTTTAGTAAGATAATTTTGGTTTATAAGGGTTTTGGATTGAATTTTGTTATATATTCTTTAGGTTCATATTTTTTATATAGTTGAGGATGTTTTATTTTTTATGGTAAAAAGAATTATTGCTTTGGATAGTTGTGGATTTTCAGAAACTCTTAGAAGTGGTCTTGAAGAAGAGATTGGTTATGAGGTACATGCATTTAGAGATTTTGGACTTGCTAAAGATTCTTTGGCTGCCGGAGGAGTTTGTTTTGCTATTGTAAATCCATATGGAGATTTTGCTGGACAAAATTCCCCTTATGTTGATTTTATTAGGGAAGAACTTTTTCAAAATCATATTCCTGTTTTGGTTTTTTCTAGAACTTCCCAGAAGAGAATTGAAAAAGATACTGGTTTAAAGTTAGGTGAAAATTATGCTGCTTATTTAAAGAAACCTTCTCCTGTAAATGATTTTGTTGAATGTGTAAGGGGATTATTGGGAAATTAGATAAAGGATTTAAGTTATTAATAACTAAAAGAGTTTAAAACAATTGCATGCAATTGTTAAATAAATCATTAATATTCATAGTAAGATAAGTGATTAGATATATTATTTAAAGCTTTAGCAAGAAATCCGACCCTTTCAAGGGGCGGATGAATTGCGTTGGTTCTATTACTTCTTGCTAAAAATATTTATTTCTAAATATCTTATT
>JAGVWZ010000050.1 GCA_018304045.1 Candidatus Pacearchaeota archaeon
CAATATCCTGTTATTTCATTGCATACATCTCCAGAACTGCAATTATTAGTGCAATCAATTGTTCCATTGCATCCATTACTCAAATTATTTGCACATTGATCTGGATAATTAGCACAAGTTTTAGGAGTGCACAAATTAATTATCTGCCTACAATAAATAGGCCCAAGTGACTCAGCTTCTGTACTTCTATAAGTACCTTGAATCCTACCAATTGCAGAATTGCTAAGGCAAGCCAAAGAAAAACTATCTGTTGTCTCACCATAAACAGAACCTGCTGATTGTTCATTTCCATTTTTATCAACACAAGTCAAAGGACCTAATGAATCTATCTGAAGATTAGCACTTCCACTAACACTTTTTATATAATAACCACTCGGACAAATCAATTCAAATGAAGTTCCTTCATTATCATCACCATATTGACCACCAATCACAGTGTCAGTAACACCATCAACATTCCTGCATGTAAATGTTCCAATTGTTTCTATTTGATCAGTACTATACCCACGAATACCTGCTAATGCAGTATTGTTTGGACAGATAATATCAAACCTATCATCCTCAACATCTCCATATTCACCAGGAACAAGTATATCACTTCCAAAACTAAAAGCAGCATTTACAAAAACAATTGAAAATAATATTATAAAAAATATTAATACAAATCCAACAATTCCTCTTTTCATATTATTCAAATATAAAAGAACTTTATAAATATTCCTTTAATTTTATATCTATCCCTTAATAACTGCAATAGGAATCAATTTAGCAACTAATTTACCAATTCCAACTTCATTACTAACTCTTACAACTTCATCAATGTCTTTGTAAACTTCAGGAGCTTCTTCAACAATTCCTTTATAACTTCCAGCTTCAATATCAATTCCCTTTTTTTCTAATTCTTTTTTAATTTTATCAGCAGAAATATTTTTTCTAGCACTTGTTCTGCTTTCAACTCTTCCAGCACCATGAGCAGTGCTTCCAAAAGTTAATACTTCTGCTTCTTTTGTTCCAACTAAAACATATGAAGCAGTTCCCATGCTTCCAGGAATTATTACAGGCTGTCCAATATCTCTGTAATCTTCAGAAATTTCTTTTCTTCCTCTTCCAAAACTTCTAGTTGCACCCTTTCTCATGACCAATATTTCCTTTTCCTTACTATTAATCAAATGTTTTTCAAACTTAGCAATATTATGGCAAACATCATAAACAACATCAGCTTTAATATTTGAAAAATAATGTTTTAAATCTTCTCTAATCCAATGAGTAATCATTTGTTTGTTTGCAAATGCAAAATTAGCAGCACATGCCATTGCACTTAAATACTTTTTTCCAAGTTCTGATTGAATAGGAGCATTGACAAGTTCCCTGTCAAATTCAGGCCATCCATATTCTTTTCCCATTAAACCAACATAATCACTTGCAACCTGATGCCCTAATCCTCTACTTCCACAATGAATCATTATTGTAATCATACCTTTTTTTAATCCAAATGCTTTTGCAGTTTTTTCATCAAAAATTTCCTCAACTTTTTGAATTTCTAAAAAATGATTTCCAGCACCTAAAGTTCCAAGTTGTCCGATTCCCCTTTGTTTTGCTCTTTGGCTAACATCACTAGGATTTGCATTAGGAAGTTTTCCATTATCTTCAGTATGTATATAATCTTCTTTTTCACCATAACCTTTTTTAACAGCCCATTGTGCTCCATTTATAAGAACTTCATCAAGTTCTTTATAAGTAATGTTTAACTTACTTCCTTTTCCAACACCACTTGGTATTGTTCTAAATAGGGAATGTAATAATTCTTTCCTCCCAATTTTTCCAATATCTGCAAGTGTTAGATTGGTTCTAAGAAGTCTAATTGAGCAATTAATATCATACCCAACCCCTCCAGGACTAATAATTCCTTTTTCAATATCAAACGCAGCAACACCTCCAATTGGAAAACCATACCCAACATGCATGTCCATGAGCCCAATAGAATATTTTAAAATTCCCGGTAATCTTGCAACATTTGCAATTTGTTTTAATGCATCTTCTTCCAAATTATTTAATAACTTTTCTGAAAAAAATATTCTTCCTGGAACTAGCATTCCATTTATCATAGGTATTTCCCATATATTTTCACTTATTTTCTTTAATTTTTCTTTATACATTTTACACATCCACTACAACCTGTACAATAAATTTCCCTTTTTCTTCTTTAATAGACATATCATTATAAGTTATTGCTTTAACATCATTTGAAATTTTATAATTACTTACCCTATCCCCCAAAACATCTGCTTCAAACAAGTTCTTTTTAACATCAATCTTTATATTTTTTATTTCACTTGCAATAAAATCCTTTGCATCAAGCAAAAATAACACTTCTTCCAGAAAATTATATAGCAATTCTTTTAAATCATTTCCCTTTACTTTCAATTTTATTTTTTTAACACTCTTTATTCTATTCTTTTCAACAATTATTTCCTTCAGTGCATCAAAAGAACTAATGAAAGCTTCTTCAAGGCTATTTCCAAATGCCTGAAACTTTATATCTGCTGTATGTTCAAGGAACTTATATTTTCTCATAAAATTACATAGAATTTCAATTTATATTATTATGCTTTATTAATTAAATAATTTCTATTAGATATATTCATCTCTAGATTAATAATTTTTATATCATCTACATCAAGTAGTTTTATCTTACAAAATAAAAAAGATAAGCATGCGAATCTTAAATAAATATTTTACACTAATAATTAAATTTAAATTATTTCTTATTTGAATCCTGTTTTCTCCAAGGTCTTTTTCAAAAGAGCTCATTTCATCCAAACAAACAATCTCAACTTTGTATCATTATATTGTGTGAGTGAAGAAGTTATGAGAACTTCATTTACATAAATATTTCTGTCCAGTGGTATCTGGGGGCTGCACACCAAAGTTATATTACTTTCAATACATGTTGAGAAATTCCAAGAAGCAGGAACCATTTTTTTGATTTCATTTTGGAGCTGAGAATTATTATTATCAAGAACCATCTGCCTAAAATTATCATTTTTACTAATTATATCAAGAATCTTGGTTTCTTTTTCATAGATAACAGAAGAAGAATCTAGACTATAATTTTGTTTAGAAACAATATATAAAACAGCTCCAAATACAATTAAAATAGCAATAAATGCCTCTATAATTCTAAGCCAACCTCTTTTATTTCTCATTTCCATGTATTTTTTAATTACCATATTACTATATCCACCAACATTTCAGTTACATTTGCCCTATCATCAATAACCCTTACAGGAAGTTCTGTTGAAAATTTTTCAATATTTGTTGTTGTTTCTTTATTAACACTCATATCAATAGCTATTGAATTATTCAGATATTTAAATGTAAACGAAAAATCATTTGAAATTCCAATATTTTTTTTAGTATTTTTATAATCTAATTCATAACTTTTCTTTAAATTTATTGTTTTATTTTTTATTATAAAATTTTCTTCAACATAACCTCCTAATATATATTTATCAACATTGCATTCCCCTCCAGGATTATTATTATCTTTATAATTCAGATGAATATTATTAACATATTGTGAAAAATAAAGCTCATATAATTTTTTATTAATAACTCCCACAGGTGTAACATCTCTTTCCATGAAATTATCTCCATAATTAAGAACATTATTATAGCAATAAGAAGGTTGAGCAATAACATTTAATTTTCCAACAACACCACTCATATTTCCAATAATCAAATCTTTTGCATTTTCCTGTATTTTTAGTTTTGATTCAGATTTTCCAAGAGGATTAACAAAAATGAAAAGTAAAAGTAATGCACTAATGAATAATACAAATGAAATCATGAATTCCACATGGCCCTGTGAACGATTAGAAATTGGCAAAATATTACACATACGATTCTTATTAAAATTATATTTTCTCCTCTTTTCCATATTAGTAGATAATTATCTTTATTTTTAAGGCTTTCCTAAAAATACATTTGCTCCGGTATAGATTAATATTGCTATAACAAGAAGTACAAAAGAATGCTTTAATCCATCTTTGATTTTACCTTCAGAGAGTTTACCTATTACAAGCCCTGCAAAAAAACCCTGGATTACTAAAAGCCATAAAAATGGTCTTGCTAATTCTTCAGGAGTTGCTTTTTGTCCACTCATTATTCCACCCATGTTTATATCAATGCCTGCTGCATCTCCAGCATTATTTGTAACTCCTTCCCCAAGCCCAGAAGCTATTGGAAGGATTTTATACTGCATAATTATCATGATAACTATAAATATAAAAAATATAATATATCCCTGAACAACTAAAGTATACATTGCAGCTCTTCTTTCTTTTCTTAGTTTTTCTATCTGTGCAACAGACATTGCAACAGATTCTAATATATCTTCAATTTCTCCGCCTGCTTTTTCAGATTCGCTTATTATAACAACTGCCCTTGAAATAGTTGGACTGCCGACATCTCTTGCAAAAGTATCCAATGCATTTTGCAAAGGAATTCCCATTGAAATCTGATTTGAAAGTTTATTTATATAGGGATTTAAAGCACCATAATCCTTATTTCTTATGTTTATTATACTCTTGCTTATAGGAGTTCCTGCTTTGACACTTTCTACTAAATTTCTAGCAAATTCCAAAAACATTTCATCTTTTTCCTTACTTGTGCTAGATTCTATTATTAGTGAGACAAAAAAAGGAAGTCCTGCAATAACCAATGCAATACCAACTAAAAAATAAAACAAACTAGATACCCTTAAAAAAATATAAGAAAGTATTATGATTACAATTGCAATAATCACCCCAATTACCTGAGCCTTGTTTATATGTAGTTTTTTCATAGATTATATCACTGGTTGTTTCATCCTTAAAAAGAATAGGAATCCTATATTAATTAATATTATTCCAAAGATGATTAATAGATTTAATTCATTTACCCCCAATCCCAAAAATCCACTTAAAATACCAGTACTTCCCATTATAACAAATAACATTAAAAAAATCATCGGAGCTGCAATTACAATGCTAATATAGATATCCATAAAAGTTTCAGAAGTCTTAGTATATTTTTCTCTTTCTAATTTGTAATCAAATAACAATGTTTCAGAGTGTTTTGTCAAGAACTCGTTTAGATTTCCACCAGAAGTAAGTGCAGTAGCAAAACCATCAAGTAGTTCTTTTAATTTTTGAGAAGGAGAAGATCTTGCAACAGTTTTTAATGCAGATACAATATCTTTTCCATGAAAATTTATTAAATTAATAAGTTTTGTAAATTCAAGATTAGTATTCTTATATTCTTCACTTTTAAGTATTATCTTGAATATTATTAATGGCTCTACACCTGAATTTGCAATAGCAGACATATGTATTGTAACAAAAGGTAATTCTTGATCTATCTTAGCTCCAAGACTCCTGGCTTCACCAGAAGGTGAAAAATACATAATAGCTGAAATAACAATTGGCAGAGCAAAAATAATCCAAAAGAAACTCAATGCTCTGGACAAGAGATTTACATCATTAGGCAATGGGCTTATAAAAGGATAAAGTATGCTAAGATTAAAAAATAGCAAAATCAAAAAAATAAAAATGCTTATGATAAACATCCAAAAAAATGTGAATATTATCATAGAAACATAGGTATTCACAACAAATGGAGAGTTCATTTTTCTAAGAGTAGCATTAAGATTGTCAAAATAGCCATTTGAAACCAATCTATTGGAAAACTCTCTGAAAAAAAAGTTTGATATTTTTGCATAGGCATTTGGCTTTCCAAACTGAGTCATTGGTTTTTCAACACTATATTTTTTCTTAAGCTGATTTATGGATAAATTACTTTGACTTATATTATCTAAAAAATCTTTTTTATCCTGGTCAGAAATAATTAAGCTGATTCTCCTGTCCCTTTGTTCAGTGTTATAGGAGACTTGAACTAATTTTTTATTGTTCAATATTGGAATTGATGAAGTTCCATCTAATTTTTTATAAAATCCAATATTGTCTGTAAGATGGGGAATTGAATTATTTAATATTTTTAATTGATTTCCCAATGAAAATATAGCATCTTTTAATAATTTTTTTTCTTCGTTATTTACTAAGATTTCGCTATTTTGTTCAACATGTTTTATCTGGTTGAGCTGATTTGTAAAAATATACATTTCCCTTACTATCTCTTTCATTTGTTCCAAATTATTATGTATAGAGTCTATATTCATTTTATAAAAGTCCTGATATTTTATTCTGTATGCTTAAAATCTCTGCTTTAGTTCTTTTAAATAATTCAGAATCATTCTGATTGTAAGATTTTTCTAATTGATTTGATAAAATAGCCATATTATCTAAGAGTTGTGCTAAAATTTGTAATTGTGGCAAATCTATCATATTGTAAAATACCTCTATTTTTCTTATACAATAATAGAAAGTAAGTTTATTAAGTTTATGATAAATTTATTCCAAATGCATCAAGAATAGGTTTAGGATTTTTATGGTATTCATTTATTATTTTCTGAATTTGGTTAAAATCAGAGATGTTTCTTTTTTGAAGTTCATATAATAGTCTAGATCTTATTTTAAATTCTTTGTTAAGTTCAGGAAGAGTTGTTCCAAATTTTTTGCTTATTTTTTCAAATATATAGCTATTCTTTTTAAAATAAAACCCATCATCATGAGGATTCCATGTGAAGAGGGTATTGGTTCTAGCAGTCCCATCATTTTCAATATTGATTATTTCAACAACTTCTTTTAGTTTTCTAGTCTCCTGTTTTCCAAATACAGCATGAGTCATTATAGCAACACAATCAAGAGTGTTTATTAGATTAGGAGATAATTCAATTGGAGGAGTTTCTAATCTTTTTGTTAATGTTGAAACAGAATCTGCATGCATTGTGCTGATAGAAGAGTGTCCAGAAGCCATTCCCTGGAACAGAACAAAAGCTTCTTTTCCCCTTACTTCTCCAACAATTACATAATCTGGATTTTGCCTAAAAGAACTTTTTAATAAACTGAATAAATCTACTTCTCCTGTTTTTCCTTCACCCAAGGAAGTTCTAGCTACACTAGGAAGCCAATTTTCCCTAGGAAGATTCAACTCCCTTGTATCTTCAATAGAAACAACTCTTGCCTCAGGAGGAATAAAAAATGCAATAGCATTTAATAATGTGGTTTTACCAGATGCAGTTCCTCCAGAAATAAGTATATTTGATTTATATTCCAACAAAATCCAAAAATAAGCAAGCATTTCAGGACAAACAGTTCCTTTTAATAATAATTGTATTGGATTCCATGGTATTTTTGTAAATTTTCTAATTGTGAATGTAGGTCCCCTACTAGTTATGTCTTGAGTGTATGTTGCATTTACTCTAGAACCATCAGGAAGACTTCCATCAAGCAAAGGATTTGCATAGGAAATATGTTTTCCACATCTTTGAGCAAGTTTTTCAACAAAACTAGAAAGTTTATCTATGGAATTATGCTGGACATTTGTTTTCATATTCCTATAAACCCTATGAATTATATAGATAGGAGTATCTGCACCATTGCATTCTATATCCTCAATAAAGTAATCTCTCATAATAGGTTCTATTTCATTTAATCCAACAAAATCCCTAAACAAATAATAGAATATCTTATTGTAACTTTGTTCTGTTAATTTAAGTGCAAGTTCTTCAATCAATAATCTTGATGTTTTATCAATATATTCAATAATAGAATCTGCATCTTTTTGAACTAATATGTTTATATTTATCATTTCTCCAAGACTAGTTTCCAGTGTTTGCAGTAATGATTTTTCTTCAGAATTGAGAATAGGTTCTTCTATATTATATATTAATTCTCCTTCATTATTGTCCCAATATATATGAACACTGACATAAGGAGCTATAAGTGTGTATCTTACATTTATCTTACTTCTATCTTCAAATTTAGGTAATGCAGGAATATTAGGGTTTAAATTAATCTGAATTTTTTCCATATTTTTCTCCTCTTTTATGATAAAATAAGACTAGAAGAGTATTTAAAACTTATATTTTTGTATATATACTTACCTTTCTGAAGCTATTCATAAAGAAATAATCTGACTTTGTCCAATATTATTTTTTCTAAAGAATTAGGTGATTGACCTATTTTAGCACCAATCATTACCTCCTAAACCACATATATGCTGCTTTTAACGCTTATAAAGATTGAAACAATTGCAAGCAATTGTTAGACTAAATATTATTATTAACTATAAAAATAAAGAGTTCAGAGGTTAATAAGGTAAATCAAGAAAAAAGTTAGTGCATATTTGCACTAATCACCAAGAATTATTATTAATCTTATAGCACTTAAGTTATCTAATCAATTAAGCTATACTTCTCTCAAACATACATAGCTTATTTATTTACAATAACAATAAATTTTGACTGAAAGCAAATTATTATCTAATTCAACATGTAAGCTTAACGATTTACATGCTAAGGTCAACAACATATCGTCCTTTGCCATCGATAATTCCATTGTTATATATTTTTATTTTAGATGGACTAGGTCCTTGTTGAATAGTTTTTAATATCTCCTGATTATTAAAAGTTATATTTGTGTTCTGACTAAGATTTAAATAAAGAATTATATTGAATCTGCTGCCATAGGTTTGAGTTTCTGTTATTATATCTCCTTCTTTTACTTTTTCACCAATCTCGCTAAATTTCAATCTAGTATTTTCTAATTTATAGGTAATAGTGTCATTTCCAGAATCTATTTCTAATTTACCTTTTGATAAAAAAATATCATATATTCTTGCACTTGAAGGTGCTTCCCTTGTTTCAGATATTTTTTGATTTAATTGATTCAAAGCAACCATTGTTTGTTTTACTGTTTCTCTGTCTTTTATTTTTTCAATTTGTGGAAGAGCAGAAGACATAACAACTGCAATTAAAGTAAGTCCAATTAAAGTATAGATTGCAGTTTCAACCCAAACCTGTGCATGGGAGTTTAAACGTTTAGAAGAAATAATCTTTTTCATATTAATCCTAACATGTATTTATTGTATTTAAAATACTTGGAGATGAACATGTTTTTCCACCTTTTAGTATAGGATATATTTTTACAGAATCCGGTTTTGTATTAATTCCACTAACATTATAGGTTCTCTCAGAATTATCTCCAGGCAAAGTTAAAGTTGTTAAAGTACCATTATACATTTTAACTACGCCTATAGCAGTATTATTCAATATCTTATAAGTAACTGTATCTGCCCCACCAATTTCAAGAGAAAATCCCTCTAATAATGCATTTGCTTCTGCAAAATGCACTTGAACCAGCATGTATTTACCTGTTGAATTATAACAAGAATAAGTAGGATTATTTTTTACTTCAATAATATCAGTGACATCAAAACATTTAGACTTGTCTATCTGTCCTTTTACAAAACTAATAATAAATGCAGCAATTATCATGACAGCTACAATCCCAATTAATATCATTAAAACAGTTGATACAACCTCTGACTGCGAGCGTTTTGAATCAGGAAAAATTAAATTAGGTAACTGATTAGAAACGTGAGTAGAGCGTTTTGAGCTTGGGAAAATTCTATCTTTATTAACAAGTTCGAAATGCGAGTTACTACGTTTAGATATTCTCATCTTATCAAATTGTTATTGCATATTTATCAGAACATTTAAATTCTCTTCTCGAACCAGGATTTTTTGTACTACTTCCAAGAAGAATAGGAATAATTTTAACACTTTTATAACTATTATAATTTCCAAGATCAGCATGGTTTTCATTATTTATGATTGATGTAAAACCAGGATTAACAGAACCCCCTTCAGAAGAAGCAATTAAAACAATTTCAGAACCTCCGCTAGTAGAAGAGGATAATTTCACTTCATATTGATATAAAGGTACATTTCCAGAATTAATAAAACCGAAACTTCCACCATCTTCACTTATTTGTGGAGATAACTCTACTTCTTTGCACCATTGCTCAAGAGTCTGAGTTTTTTCATTAATGGTTTTATTTATAGCTTCTCTTACAAAACTATTTGCCCATAATAAAATAATTATAGCAAGTACAATGACAATCATTATCAATAATATTGTAGAAACAACCGGACTTACTGCTTTTTTCCCCTTTTTCATGTTGTTATTTAAATTTTTATATATAAATACTTTACTATGAAGAGGTTTTAGAACAACTCTTCAGTGTCTCCCTTATTATAATATTTTTGCAGATAGTTTTCTTTTTTCCATCCAATAAATATGGTTGCATTTGTATTTTTTCTATTTTATCTAGACTAATCAGTGTTTTGGAATTTGTCATCCAAGAAAAATTTGCAGCAACTTCATTTCCAGGCCCAAGTTCTTTTCCAAAAGTAATCTCACCAGGTTTTCCAGAACCTCTTGGAGTTAAATAATAGTTAGGTATTTTAGTTGAATCATTTGTTACAGCAACTATTACTCCGCTTATATTAAATCTTCCATTATTGACAAGAACTAAATCCAAGCCTTGTGGGCCACATTTGTAATTATCTATCATAATAGAAGTATCATCAGGACAATTCAATGGAATAAAACAATCTGCATCATCTTCATTGCAGCTTGGAATCTGATATTTCATCCAAGCATAAACACCTATAGAGACCATTACTGTTATTGCAACTAGTAAAACATAGGATATCATCTCACTTACGCCATGTTTGTTTTTAATTTTTCTCATTTTTTATTAAGAATTTGTTTGAATAAAAATTTCTCCATTTTGTTCATTAGATATCACAAAATAAAAAATTTGGCCTTCTTGAAGTTCAAAAGTATAATTTCTTCCATTTATTTCAACAGTAATATTGTTTCCAGGCCCAGGAGTAAATGTTTTTTTCTCTGACTGTGTAGTTCTAGAACTTGAACAAGAATTTCCAACACAAGTACTTCCTGATTCTTCCTTTGTATAATTAACAATATTTAATTCAGATTTATTTCCATATACAAAAGTTATATTTGTAGTATCATAGTCAGGAGAAAGCTCAAAATAATTTGCAAAATCCGCTTCTGTAAAATTTTGCATTAAACTGCTCATATTTTGATTATTAAAAATTCCATACCTGATAACATTAGGAGACTCTGTCCTAAGATTTTGACTTAATTCCTGTGTTGATTTTGGTTGAGATCTTATAATGCTATAAGTAACAACACTAGACAGACTCATAATAACCAATACAACAATTACAGCAGCCAGTAAATAAAATTGTGCTCTTTTCCCCTTTTTTTTATCCATGTTATTAATAATATTCAAGCGTATATAAAGTTTAGGATTAATAATTTTTTGTTCTAAGAATATTTTTATAAAAAATTATTCAGTGCAGACTCAGGGGTTTGCTTCATTAGTATCAAAAAGTTAACCTCAATGCATTCTCAACTTTGCTACCCTCAAAGCATCTTATCTCCTGTTTAGGGCTGCTTCGATCAAGATCTGACCCATTTCGCAAAAGCAAGATCAAAAAGGACAAAATCTCAACGTTTGCATTAAGACTTCATGACAATAATGTCACTCACCCCCTATTCAGCTTGCCTAAAGCTCGCTAGCATATTGGGAAGAGCTAACTCCCAAGCCTAGTCTGCTTTCAGACTAGGCTTGTAAGGTATTTAAAGGTTATTTCTTTCTTAATTTTATGAATAAAATTGAACTTCTTTCACCAGCAGGCAGTTTAGCAAATTTAAAAGCAGCCATAGCATCTGGAGCAGATGCAGTATATCTAGGCATGAATAAATTCAATGCAAGGGAATTTGCAACTAATTTTAATGAAGAATATTTTAAAGAAGCGATTAAGCTATGTAAAAGTAATAATGTTAAACTATTCCTCACAGCAAATACTTTAATTAAAAATTCAGAAATAAATGAATTTTTTCAGCAAATAAGTTTTGCCTATGAAAATGGAATAGATTCAGTAATAATCCAAGAACCATCTTTTATAGATATTATAAAAAAATCATTTCCAAATTTAAAAGTTCATATTTCCACTCAAGCAGGGGTAATGAATTCAGAACATGCAAACCTCTTAAACAGTGCAGATAGAATTGTTATTGCAAGAGAATTAAATAAATCAAATATAGAGTCAATTAGAAAAAATTATAAAAAAGAATTAGAAATATTTATTCATGGAGCTTTATGCGTATGCATTTCTGGAAGTTGTTTATTTTCAAGTTTTGTTGGAGGACGATCTGGCAATCGTGGAAAATGCAGCCAGCCCTGCAGAAGAAAATATAACAACTGCTTTCATTTATCCACAAAAGAACTATGTTTAATAGACAAAATTCCAGAATTAATAAAAATAGGAATTAATTCTTTAAAGATTGAAGGAAGAATGCGAACACCATATTATGTTGCAACAACAACTTCTATTTATAAAAAAGCAATCCAAGATTATTATAACAATACATTTAACATAACATCTGAAATAAAAGATAAACTAGCAACTGCATTTTCAAGAGAATTCACACAAGGTTGTTATTCAGGAGAATTTGTATTTAATAAAAAACAAGCCCATGGAGAATCTAATATAACAAAGCAAACCTATGAAGTAAAAACAAAATCAATTAAATTAGAAACTAGAAAATCAAATCTACAGCTTCCAAAATTAATAGCAAAACAAGTAAACAAAAGATTACTAGTAAGAGTTTATAATAAGCAAGATGCAATATCTGCTTCAAATGCAGGAGCAGACATTATTTACTATGATTTATTTGCAAAAGATTTTCAAGAAACAAGAAAATTAATAGCTGTCCCATTGTATGCAGTAACTCCTAGAATAATGTTTGATTCAGATATTCCAATAATACAAAAAATAAAAGAAATCAATCCAGATGGTTTATTAGCAGGAAATTTAGGAATATTAAATTTTAATCTCAAAATCCCAATGCATTTAGATTACAATTGTAATTGTTTTAATGATTTTGATGTTAGTTATTTTGAATCTAAAAATGCCTTTCCAATAATTTCTCCAGAACTTTCAATTAAAGAACAAACAGAATTCAAAAATAAAAGCTTTTCAGTTTTTGTCCATGGAAAAATAAGATTAATGACTTTAGCTCATCAACTTCCAGAAGGAGTAATAACTGATGAAAAAGGGTTCAAATTTAAAATAAACAACATTCATAATGGTTGTGAGCTATTAAATGAAAAAGAACTAGGCCTTTTCAATAAAATAAGGCCTTTATTAAAATCAGGAATAAATAATATTTTTATTGATACAGAAACAAATAAGGAAATAAGTATAGGGGATATAGTAAAAATCTACAGGCAAATTCTAGATGGAAAAACAATAGATGTTTCAAAATTAAAAAATAATTATGTTCTTGGTTGGAGTGAAAGAGGAGTTTTTTAATATTTTTATAATATATTTAAATAAAAATAGCTTACTTTATAAAAATCAGATTAGTTAATAGCACATCTGAATAACAAATTATCTCTTTAATCTTCCCATTTTACACACATTACTGATATTTTATAAAATAAATTAAAAGAATTGTCTTTAATCTAAAATATATTAAGAATAGCAAATGAATATAGCAAACCCACATATATTTTAGCACACTAATGATATCTCAAAAGATTAGGTTATGACTTTGTCTTCCTAATTATTATGTAAACTTTATTTCACAAAATAATTCCACCCATAAATTCCAGCAAATGCCAACATTATATTAAAACATATATTACCTAATCCCAAAGGTATCATAAGTTTCCAATAATTATATCTTGCAGCTCCAAGAGGCAATATTAAAAAATCATTTGGAAAAGGAACAAAACATCCATATACAAAAAGTGCTATAGAAAGGATTATTGTATTTTGAGTTTTTTCACAGTATTTGTTTAATCTATTGAATATTTTTTTATAATTTTCAGAAAGAATCACCCTGCCATGATATCCTACTAAATAAGAAGTGCTTTCACCTAAAATGACACCAAGTCCAGTACATATTCCAAGTAAAATAGGATTGCTACCTCCTGCAGCAAAAGTTATAACAAACAAATAATATGGAAAAGGAAATAATATTGAAGTTCCTCCAAGTAATCCAAGAATCATAACAACTATGTATGAATTATTTATCCCAATAAATCTAATTATTGTTTCAGGTGGAAAATTATAAAGTATAAAACTCCATAAAATAAATAACAATATCATTAATCCAACAATCAACTCTTTTTTCTTATTTTGTTTTATAAATCCTATTAATCTCATATATTAAAACATATTTTGAAGTATATAAGTTTTTATAAAAACTTATGTGAAGGATGTGATTAATTTTAAAAATAAATATGTAGGGGGCGAGCGTATTTAGATTTACTCCAATTTATTTAATAAGAATTTGAATGTGGGAGGTAGGAAATATAAGCAAAGTATAATGCGGACAAATTTATGTTAAATCTACTTGACTTTTATAGAGAATAAATAATTAATAAATATTTGCATGAACAACAATAATTATAACTTATCTTCTAAACTTTCTCTTGCTTTTCTAGGAGCAGATTTTAAACCAAATAATCTTCTTAATCCTTCAGTATATAATCCAAGAGTTGGCCCAATAAGGGGAGAGGCCATTGCTAGATGTTGTGCTCCTGTAGAAACTTTATTAAAATCTATTTTAAATTCGCCATTAGCCAGTAAATTTGAAGCTAAACTTCCAACAGCAACAACTGTTGCATATAATGGAACTTGAAAACTATTAAATGATAATAATTCAGCTACATATTTTTTTAATTTTGAACTTTGGTCAGTTGTTTTAGTTTTTTTATAAACAAAATTTCTCCATTTACCATAGGGTCCTCCTGTTGGAATATTAATTGCTGTTCCATAAGCTCTTGCTGATACTATTCCCATTGCATCTAATCCTGCAGAATAATCAATTCCAGCACCAACAACTAAAGCATAACTAACCATCCCTAGAGTATCAACTAAAGTCTCTTTACCAGTTTTCTCTTGTATTAATTTTACAGGTTCATCCATATAATTTTAAAAGAAATATTTATTTTTAAATCTTTGCTTTTTGTTATTACTTTGTAGTTACATAAAAAACCATGCGGGAGGTAGGATTTGAACCTACGCAGGCACTAAGCACACAGGATCTTAAGTCCTGCCCCTTTGACCACTCGGGAACCCCCGCATAAACAACAAAGCCCTTCTACCTCTAAATATTAATAATGTAAGTGCTTTTTGTTTCAAATAAAGCAAAGATTATCGATTTAAAAAAGCTTTGGTTTAGATATTTTGGAAGTGTAAGTGTAGATAATATAAATCCTATTGCAGGAATAAATGCACTAAGTAAGGGATTTGGCGCATCAATAGAAAATAAAAAAATAACAACAACAATATAAGTCAATATGGCAATTATCATCCTTCGTGTATTTGAAGTTTCCCATGCTTTATCAATTTCAACTCTTTTGTTTCTCTCTTTTATTTTTAAGATTTCTGATTTCATAATAAAATTCAAGCACCCTTTATTTTTGCCCTATCTTCCCAGCCAGTTTTTTTCTGACATTCAGAACAAACAGGAATAAATTCATTCTTATTGTTCTCATTCTTAACCCTTAGCAATGTCCCCTTTATTTTGCCATGTTCTTCTTCAATAACTTCATTGCATGAAATACATTTTTTTGCCATTTTTATTAATCTAAGTAGATGATTAGTGATTAAATAGTTTTTGATTTATTAAATTAGACACTAAAATTTAAATACAATCCATACATCTTTATTCAATGTTCAAAGAAGAAGTGATTAAACTGCTTGAAAAAGAAACAAGATTAAAAAAAGAAGAATTAGAAAATTTAATTGAAATACCTCCAAACCAAGAAATGGGAGACTATTCTTTTCCATGTTTTATTTTAAGTAAAAGAGAGAAGAAATCTCCCAATGATGTTGCAATAAAGATAAGAGACAATATTAAATCCAAATTACCAAAAGAACTAGAAAAAATAGAAGTAAAGGGCCCATATATTAATTTCTTTGTAAATAAAAAACTCCTCGCTCAAAAAATAATAGATATTAATCCTAATTTTGGAAAAACTAATATTGGAAAGAAAAAAACAATTTGCATTGATTTTTCAGCACCAAACATAGGAAAACCAATGCACATAGGACATATTCGTTCAACCATACTTGGAGATTCATTAATGAGAATCTATGATTTTCTCAATTACAAACCAATTGGAATAAACTATCTAGGGGATATTGGTCTTCATATTGGAAAACTAATAGTTGCCTGGGAACTTTGGTTAGACAAAGAAGCACTTAAAAAAGAACCTGTTCAGGAATTATTAAGACTCTATGTTAAATTCTGCGCAGAAGAAAAAACATTTGTAAATTCTAGGGAAGACGCATCTCAGAAACCGTTAGGTGTCTGGGATGAGGGAGCAGATGCAGAAGAAGAATTTTCCAATAATTCTTGGACATTGAAAGCAAAAGAAAAATTAAGACTTTTAGAATTAGGAGACAAAAAAGCAATAAAAATATGGCAAGACATTCAAAAAGCTTCTGGAAAAGGATTTGATAAAGTATATGATATGCTCAATGTAAAATTTACAGAAACAACAGGCCAAAGCAATTTTTCAATAAAAGGAAAAGATATTGTTATGAATGCACTAAAAAATAATCTAGCTAAAAGAGATGAAACCGGAGGAGTCTATACTGAATTTAATCTACCTGGACAAAAAGAACTACAGAAAAAATTCATCCTAAGGAGCAATCAGACAGCTTCATACATAACTCAAGACTTAGGTGCAGCAGTTGACAGAAATAAGACCTACAAATTTGATAAAATGGTTTATATTGTTGATTTTAGACAAGAAGGACATTTTTCAGCCCTATTCACAATCTTAAAACAACTTGGCTACGATTTTGCAGATAAACTTATTCATCTGCCATTTGGAACAGTTAAATTTGGCAATGAAATAATTGCCTCAAGAACAGGAAACATAATTCTTTTAGAAGATGTTTTAAATAAGACAATTGAAAAGGCAAAACAAGAAATATTTAAGAGAAAAACAAAAGGGGATGCCACAAAAGTAGGGGTAGGAGCTATTAAATATATAATTCTAA
This sequence comes from Candidatus Pacearchaeota archaeon, assembly GCA_018304045.1. Lineage (GTDB taxonomy): Archaea > Nanobdellota > Nanobdellia > Pacearchaeales > GW2011-AR1 > ARS1285. The sequence goes on from JAGVWZ010000050.1 coordinate 17,069, forward strand.
AAAATGAACCAATAAAAGATGTTCAGTTCTCCTGGGAAACTGCTCTAAGTTTTGAAGGAAATACATGCCCCTATCTTCAGTATTCCTATGCAAGGGCAAGTTCAATAATAAAAAAAGCAAAGAATAAGAATTTTGATAAGTCAGATTGGAATGTTGAGTCTAAACTACAAAGACCATTAGTAAAAGAAGAAACAGCATTAGTTAAAAAAATATCAGATTTTCCAGAAATAGTAGTAAATGCAGGAAATAAAATGAACCCAGCATTAATTGCAAATTATTCATTTGAACTAGCTCAGATTTTTAATGAGTTCTACCATAATTGTCCGGTTCTTTCAGATGAAAACAAATCTGAAGAGGCCTTCAGATTAAGGCTTGTTGATTCCTTCAGAACATGCCTAAAGAATTCTCTGCATCTTCTTGGTATTGAAGTTATGGATGAGATGTGATTATTATCAATTCATACACAACATCACCAAAATCATTAAAAACAAACTATTTCTGCAAAATACATGTCAAAAGTAAAACCCTACACCTATGTACCACAAGAATCTCAAGGATATGTTAGCTTTAGATTAGAATTAGAAAATCAAATAGCAAGAACACTTTTTAATCAACATTTAAGCGAGAGCGAAACAGAACAATTATCAAAAGGTCTTGAAAGATTAGCTCCTGGAAAAAGATCAAGAGATATTTTTAGATTTTTAAGAAATCCAAATGATTATTATGCAGGACCAACACGTTTACTAGATTCCTATAATATCTTCAATTCAAGAACAATCATTCTTCCAGCATCCTTTGAAAGATTTAAGGCAAATGATTCAAGCCCACTAGTTTATGTTTCCCATGGATATTCCTTAGATGCACCTAGAAAAGATCTTTTAGTTAATTTATTTGAACTTTGGTTGTCTTCTTGCCATAGGTCTTAGATTGTAGATACTTAACCAATAATTAATATGCTAAACAAAAATATAATGCTAAACCAAGATTAAGAAGTGAATCTATGAACTTCTAAAAAGTTGATGATGATACTAAAATAAATATTAATCAAAACCTCTATAAATTAACAAAGATAATAAAAAGAAATAAAATCAACATAGAAATCTTTATAAGTAAGAAATTTCTTACTTATTTATGGAAACAAAGATTATAAAAGTCAGTGATAAAGGGCAAGTATCTATTCCAATTGAAATAAGGAAATCTATTGGAATAAATATTGGGGATGAGCTTATTGTTATTAGGGCAGGAGATACTCTCTGCTTAAAAAAAATAAAAAAAGACGATTTTTCTGATATGTTAAAACATTCCGAGGATATTGCAAGAAAATTATGGGATAACAAAGAAGATGAAATCTGGGATAGTGTTTAATCAAGGGGATATTATAATTGTTCCTTTTCCCTTTTCAGATTTAAGCACAGTAAGGCAAAGACCAGTTCTAATTCTATCAAATTTAAACTATAATAAGAATTCTGAGGATTTAGTAACCTGCGGAATAACATCAAATATTAAGGATAGCAATTATTCTATATTAATAGATGATGAAAATTTACTAGATGGGAGTATTCCTATTAAGAGCAGAATAAAAGTTGATAAACTTTTCACATTACACAGAAATATTGTACTTAAAAAAATTGGAAGACTAAACAAAGAAACTTTTGATAAAGTCAAATATGAGTTTCTCAAATTGATTTAAATTATTATATGTAATCTTTAAATATCTTCTTTTCTCTGATTTTTTATGAAATATGTATTTATTGAAACCTATGGTTGTGCAGCCAATATTAATAATTCAGAAATAATGAAAGGCCTATTAAAGCAATCAGGCTATGAAATAACTAATAATCCAAATATTGCAGAGATTATTATAATAAACTCCTGCATTGTAAAAGGAAAAACAGAATCTAAAATAAAAAGAAGAATCCAAGATTTATCAAAACTTTACAAA
>JAGVWZ010000051.1 GCA_018304045.1 Candidatus Pacearchaeota archaeon
GTTAAGAAATCTTGGCTTTTCATATTGATATGGGTATTTTTAATTCTTTGGGGATTAAAAGAACTATTCATGTAATTTTTTATTTTTTATTTTTTATTTGGACATAAACAGGTTTGGATTTTTTAATACACGTGAAAAATCCATTACACTCATGTAGTGGTTTTTGTTTGAATGGATTTTTCCCGGTCCTCCCAAAATCCTGTGCAAACCTACATGTCAGAAATCTTTTATGGATTTCTGAGCACTATCAGGAATTAAAAATTCCTGAAGCATTTATGTGGGAGTACAAATCCGAATGATTTTGGGATTGTCTTAGCACATTAATGATTATTTTTCATTGTTATTATGTTTTATCTAAGATGCTTTTATTCTTCTTACACCAGCAAGAACTAGCTTCTTCTTTGATCCCAGACACCTACGGTTTTGGGGATGCGTCTTCCCTTTATTCTAGCACGGCTTTTATTCGCCGTACTCCAGAAGCTGATGCTTCTTCTTTGATTATTTTAAAATGTCCTAGTTCGGATGTGTTTATTACATGGGGACCTGTACAAATTTCTTTGGAGAAAGGTTGGGAATTATTTCCTATTGTGTAAACACTTATAATATCTCCATATTTATGTTCAAAAAAACCCAAGGCATTTGATTTTTTTGCTTGCTCTGGAGACATTTCTTCTTTTTTTACTGGAAGTTTATTTTTTATTGCTTCATTAACTAGGTGTTCAATTTGTTTTATTTCTTCAGATGTTAATTTTCTATCAAATGAAAAGTCAAACCTTAGTCTTTCAGGGGTTATGTTTGAACCTTTTTGATGAACCTCTGAATTAAGCACTTTTCTTAAGGCTGCATGCATTAGATGGGCTGCTGTGTGAAGGCGGGTTGTTTGTTCTGAATTATCTTGAAGTCCTGATTTAAAAGTTCCTGAAGAGGCTGTTCTTGAGAGTTCTTGGTGTTTTGCAAGTTCTTCTTCATACTCCTTTATATTTACTTTTATATTTTTTTCTTTTGCAAGTTCTTCTGTCATTTCTAATGGAAATCCATAGGATTGATATAATAAAAAGGCGTACTTTCCAGGAATTATTTTTGGATTATTTCTAATAATATTTTTATATTCTTTTATTCCGTTTTCAAGTGTTTCTAAAAATCTATTTTCTTCTTTTTCTAGTTCATTTAGTATTTTTTGTTTGTTTTTTAATATTTCATAGTCATTATATATTTCAAATACTGGAAGAGCTATTTCTTTTGTAAAATTTTTTATATTTAAACTTCTTCCATACCTAATTGCTCTTCTTATTAATCTCCTTAAAACATAACCTTGACCTGTGTTTGATGGTGTTATTCCATCTGCGATTATAAATACAGATGCTTTTATATGATCTGCAATTATTCTCATTGATTTTTCATTTCCAATATACGATTTTTTTGAAAGGTGCTCTATTTTTTTTATTATTGGCAAAAATGCTGGTGAGAGGTAATTGTCTTCAAGACCTGTTAAAACAGTTATTGTTCTTTCAACACCTCCTCCGAAGTCTATATTTTTTTGTTTTGCTTCCTTGTAACCAAATAAGTTTTCACTTATAAGTTTTTTAATTTGTTCATTATTTTTATATATCTCAGAAAGTATATCTAGCTTTTTTGCTGAATCTACATTTTCTTTTTTATGGTCAAAATAAATTAGCTCTTCCACAGATAAATTATATTTTTTTATTAATTTTTTGAAGAATTCTGGGTTGTCTTTGTTTATTTTTTCTTGTTCTAATGAAAATATTTCAAAACCATAATTCTTTAACAATTTCTCTGCTTTTTCCTTAAAACCATTTATTACTAATATTTTTCTTGTTCCAAATGAATTAATTAAATCTAATAATTCTTTATTAATGTTAAAATCTTCATTGTATAAACAATCCATGCCATCAACTAACAAAGTTCTTTTTGTTTTTTCATATTGCATTAGAACATCATTTCCTATTTCTACCCAGTTATTGTCTTTTGGATTGAATTTTTTTGGAGGAGTTATATTATTCGGTTTCCAATAGAATATCTCTGTATCAGGTCCGCAGGGTCCTGGACCAGGAGTTTCCCACCAGTTATCTTCTTTTGGAAGAAAAATAATTCTATCCTTTGAAATTCCTAGAGATTCCCAAATTTTTGCAGCTTCTTCATCTTTTTTTATTTTTTTATCTCCTTCAAAACAAGTAACTCCTAGTCTTTCTATTGGAATTTTTAATATTTTTGTATAAAATTCAAATGTATATTCTATTGCCTGTTTTTTGAAATAATCTCCTACAGACCATTTTCCTAGCATTTCAAAGAAAGTATGATGATAGGTATCTCCGATGTTGTCGAAATCTACTGTTCTTATGCATTTTTGGACATTACAGAGCCTTTTTCCAAGTGGATGAGGTTGCCCTAATAGATAGGGGATAATTGGATGCATTCCTGCTGTTGTAAATAAAACTGTTGGGTCATTGACTGGAATTAAACTAGCATTAGGAATTTCCTTATGATTTTTAGATTTATAAAAATCAATGAATGAATGAATTAATTGTTTACGGTCCATGTTAATAAAATAGAACTAGTATATTTAAAAGTTAGGATTAGGCTGCTTCTTCTTGTCTTTGACCTACTATTCTATCCCAGAATGTAATATAAGTATTATTTTCTAATTTTGGTTCTAATCTAAATCTTATTTCTAGATCGAGATCAGGATAACCTTTAGATAAAATTTTTGCTGCTTTTTCAATTGTTTTTGGATCTTGTATTAGTTGAATTAATTTATTTAATCCTACGTCACTTCTTAACATTTTTACTGCCCAGGCATCTCTTTCTTCTTTTGTTTTTCCTCTTTCTTTTAGATTTCTATAAACCTCTTGAGAAACTACTTGTCCTTTTTGTAGATAATCCCAAGCATCTTCATTTAAAGGAACTACTGCATCTGAATACAATCCTAGATTTTGCATTACTTCTACTCCTCCTTCAAGTCTATCTACATAGAAGAAGACATGTTCAATAACTCCTCCCTTATTTCTTATTGTTGGAACCCATAGGTCTCTTGGGCTTGAACCTTCATTGTTTAAATCTGCAACATGGGCAAATCTTCGGTCTTTTATTTCTTGATCTCCTGGAATTATTTTTCCATCTTTATAAATCATGATGGATTGTTTTTTTAATGTTAATGCCACTGGATTTGAAAATATCCAATCTCTTGTTTCTCCTCCTGAAATTAGGTATCTTAGATGGTCACTCATTTTATTGGTTACTAGGTCTGCAATACATCCAACAGCTACGATATAGTCCTCTGGCCTTTTCATAACACATTCACTATTAACATAATAAGGCCCTATTTCTCCTGAAGTATATGGAAAAAATGTTGGAGAAAATTTAAAACCTTTATTCCTAACTATTGCATCAAGATTATTTCTTTGCATTTGCTGTCTTACAAAGTCGTTCATAAACTCTTTACAGGATAATGATATATAAAACTAATTCATTTATAGATAGTAGTAATTATTGATAATTAGAAAGTTTTTTTAATCTTGCTTGAATAACTTCTAGTTCTTTGTTAAATGGTTCTTGTTTTTCTGTTTGTTTGAATTCACTTTCTTGGAATTCATCCAAATTTACATTTGTTTTAATTTCCTTTGCTTTTTTTATATTTTTTTCAGTTTTTACTACAGGAAGTTCATTTTGAATTCTTTTAAAATCCATTAGATTTGCATTTATTGCGGATTGAAGTTCTTTTTTTAATTCATATTTTGTTTTTTTAAGTTTATGCAGGTTTTCAATTATTCTTAGGCAGTTTAATAGAGATAATTCTATTTTCATGAAATTTATTTTATTTTGCTTATGGGATTCATAATTAAATGGTAGAAAAACTGGATTTGACTTTACCTTTTCCTTTATATGGGGAATTTTAATAATCTTTGCCATTTCAGAATTGAATTTTGTTAAATAAGCTTTGTTCTATTGTTGACAAATAGGATTTGATTTTTCTTGTTTCTTCTTTCCAAGAAGCTAGTTCTGCATCTTCTTTTGCTTTTGCTTCTGTTATTTTTTCCAATATTCTTTCCATGTCTTTTAACCTTATTACTACTTCAGATAAATTTTTCCTTGTGTCTTGAAATTTATCCATTCTTACAAAGAAAGGTTCTGATTTTTTTGCAACTTCAAAATTCGGAGATGAAGATTGAAGTTCTTTTGTAACTCCAATGTTTTCTAGAGTATTATCAACAGATTCCACTGAAATATCTGGAAGAGATATTGAAGATTCTACTGGTTCTTCTACTTTTTCCTCTTTTTTACCAAAAATCCACCATGACATAGAACTAAGATTTGAATTTAGTTTTTATAGGTTTCTTTAAATTATAAAGTGGTAACAAGTTTTATCGACGATAATTTTTACCTATATTTTTTTTTCAAGTATCTCGAGATCTTTTTTTATTCTTAAGAGTTCTTCTTCAAGATGGGTGTCTCTTTTTATTAAAACTGCATTATTTGAATGAATTATCCTATGATATTCATTAAAATTCACTTCTTCTTGCCTGTATCTTTTTTTTGGAAAGCAAGAAAAAATATATTTTATTTTATTCCTCACTGATTCAATATCATCTTTTATTTTATTTTTTAGAATCATATCTTGCTTTTTTAGTTTGACAAGTTTTTTTATATGTTCTCTTGCATAGACAAAATGCAATTGAGCATTTAACATTTCTTTCTTAGAATCTATGGCTTTTTCAAAATTAATCTTAATGAAATGTTCTTTCATTTTTAATATTTTATCTCAGTAAATAGGCTTTTATCAATATTTTCTATATTTTGTTTAATTAGGGTCATTTCTTTTTCCCATTCTTCTAATTCAGCAGTTTCTTCTTGCATAGTTTTTTTTGACTTTTCTAAATCTTTTTTTATTTCCTCTACTTTTTTCTTGATATCATCAAAGTAGGCCATTGCATTTTCAAATTTTTTTATTTTTACAAAAGTTTCTTCATCTTTCTTAAAATTATTTTTATTTATTGAACTTTCTGTTTTTACTTCAGATATTTTTGGAATGTTTTTTTCTGGGTAAGACTTTTTCTCTGAGAAGGAAGATCTTTCCATACCTATTGTTGAATCACTATAGGGATCTTCTTTTACTTCACTTACACTTATGTTATTATAGTGAGGCAGTTCTGGAAGCTTGTTTTCTATTATTGGATTATTTCTAGTGTTTAATTGAATCTCTGGAAGATCTGGTAAAGCAACTGGATTATCCTCTTTTTTTGCGAAAATCATTTTAATTTTTACTTTATTGATTATAATTAATATTATGAACTTAAAAACTTTTGTTTTTTTGATTTTACAGGTTTTTTTAATTATTTTCTAATATTTTATTATTAAGCATTTTAAAGTGGTAACATATTTATAGAAAGATATTAAAATGAAGTTTATTAATTAAACTGAAATGCAAATAAAATTTCTTAAATCCATTGTTGAAACCCTGGTAAATAAACAGGCGGCTCCAATTATAGATCTTCTGGTTGATAAGAAAAATGTAAATGAGTTCTTAATTGCAAAAAAGTTAAAATTAACAATAAATCAGACTAGGAATATACTTTACAAGCTTTCAGATTATGGATTAGTTTCGTTTATAAGAAAAAAAGACAAAAGAAAGGGTTGGTATATTTATTTTTGGACATTAAATACTTTTCAATCTCTTAAACTATTGGAAGAAAATCTTAAAAAAGAATTAGGTGGTTTTGAAATTCAGTTGAAAAATAGAACTGAAAAAAGATATTATGTTTGCAATACATGTTCTATTGAAATAAATGAGGAAACTGCATTATTAAACAGTTATATTTGTCCTGAATGTGAAGAAGTTTATCAACTTTCTGAGAATAAATCTGTTGTGAATGAGTTGGAAAAAAATATTTCTAAAATAAAAAAAGAATTAGATTTGGTTGAGAATGAAAGAAAAATTGAAGGGGAAAAGATTGAGAAGAAGAAAGTAATAAAAATTAAAAGTGCAGAGAAAAAAGTAAAAGCAGATAGGAAGAAAAATCGAGAAATTAGAGCTAAATCTGCAAAAAAGGAATTTAGACTTAGCAATAAAATTAAAAAGCCTTCTAAGTCTCAGAAAATTCTTAAAATATTTAAAAAGTTAAAGAAAAATAAAAATAAAAATAAAAGCATAAGCAAAAGTAAGAGTATAAGCAAAAATAAAAATAAAAATAAAAGATAGTTTTTAGACATGGCTAGATTAAATCAAAGATATTTTAATAAAAGGGGAAGAAACAGTTTTATAGATTTTTTTCAAAGGAGTATTATTAATTGGATAATTTTGTTTAATTTTATTGCCTATTTTATTATTTTTTTAATGATACAGTTTTTTGGTTTGGAAAAAACTCTTTCACTTGTTGCTTTGCAAGCAAATGGTTTTTTTCAAGGCAGGGTGTGGACATTATTCACAAGCATGTTTGCACATGTTGAATTGTGGCATCTTTTAGCTAATATGTTTTCACTTTATTTTATTGGAAATTTTGTGGAAAAATTGATTGGAAGAAAAAGATTGCTGGTTTTTTATTTAATTTCTGGTATTTTTGCGGGTTTATTTTATGTTTTCCTTTCTTATTATTTTGGAAGTTTTAATCTTGGTAGTAGACTTTTTGGCAATCCTGAAACATATGCTGTTGGTGCTTCTGGAGCGGTTTTTGCATTACTTGGACTTCTTGCTGTTTTAATTCCTAGATATCCTGTTTATTTGATTATTGGACCTATAATAGCCTTGATAATGGATTCTGTTTTGCCAATTTTTGTATCTTCCCAGTCTTTTCTTTCTTTTTTTAGTACTGCAGTTACTATTTACATATTCATTTGTATTTTTTCATTAATATCTGGGCCAGGATCGTTTTTGAGAAAATTAAGTATTCCTATTAGGATGAAATTATGGGTTGCGCCTATTATTGCTATTATACCTTTAATATTAATAGGATTGGTTGTAAGTCTTCCAATAGGGAATAGTGCTCATTTAGGAGGATTGATTCTTGGATTAGCATATGCTTTTTATCTTAAAAACAAATATAAAAAGAAAACTTCTTTAATAGTTGATTATTTTTCAGAGTGATTAATATGAAAATCAAAAAAATAAACGAGGTTATTTATGGCTATTTTATGGATTCATTAAAATATATTGGAAAATCTAAAAATTATATTTTATTTATTTGCCTTTTATTCTTATGGTCTATGTTATTGGGATATAGTTTTCCTAAATTATTTGAAGAACAATTATTACAAATGATAAAAGAATTAATAAAGCAGACAGAGGGGCTTGATTTTTTTAGTATGATTGGTTTTATAATGACAAATAATATAAAGAGTTCTTTTTTTGGATTATTTTTTGGATTGTTCTATGGCGTGATTTCTATTGCAATGATTGTGATAAATGGATTTTTACTTGGATTTGTTGCCAATAAGGCAGTAACTAGCGAGGGTATTCTTGTATTATGGAAGTTATTTCCCCATGGAATATTTGAAATTCCAGCTATAATAATAAGTGTTGGCATTGGGATGAGACTTGGATTATTTTTATTCTCTTTTAAAAATTGGAGAAAAGGGGCTGCTGCATTTATTTTATCTTTTGCCTGCTTTACTTTTTTTCTCACTATTTTTTCATTTGTTTCTTTAATTCTCTACAGTAACAATAATCCTTTAGAACTGCAAAAAGATTATTCATTGTTGATGCAAAATCCATATTATATTCTATTTTATGTTATTTCTGTATTTTTATTTTTTGCAATTAGTTTTTATTTAAGTTTATTTATATTTTCTGAAAAAGAAAGAATTTTGGTTAAAAAAGATTTTTTATATAATGTTCAAAATGCTTTGTTTGTTTTTATTTTTGTAGTTATTCCATTGCTTGTAATTGCAGGAATAATTGAGGGTAGTTTGATAAGTTTGTTAAATTAAAGCAGTATCTCTGCACAGACAGTTACTAACTTTTTTCTTTTGCATAATTTTATCTTTACTCCCTCCTATCATTGAGGGGGAGAAAGAAAAATTAATAATTATGGGTTAGACAAATTCTACAAAATAACCCTTCTGCGGAGATATTATTGGAAGGGATATGGCTTTTTTTGGAAATAAGAATAATTCAAACAATAGATTCTTTTACCGCAATATTTATAAATAATTCTAAATTATCCTAATAATGAACAAGTGGTTAGAGATTTTAGTAGGTCTTATCCTGATAATAGCTGCAGTTGTGGCTTGGATAGGCAAATTCTGGGGAATGGGCGAAGCAGCACTTATTGTTCTAAAGGGAGGAATTCTTTGGCTTTTGATTATAGTTGGCCTATTGTTCCTTTTGTTGGGAATAAGTGATTTAAAAGAATAATACTGATTAGTTCTTTTAATTAGCTATTATTTAGAATTCTACAACAATAAAACTTATTAATCAACTGAATTAAAATTAATAAAAGGTGATATATGCAATTATTTGATTCAGCACTATGTGCAAAATGTAGAGGCAGGGGCTGGTGCAAGCAACCATGTGTAATTTATGATAAGATAAAAGATTATATTCCAAAAACTAAAACACATTTTTCAGGTGCATCTCCTCCTGAAATTTTTGTCGGAAGATTTAATTATCCTGATATACAGGCTGGAATTTTATCCCCGGATAATTCAGAAGAAAGGGAAACAGAAACAGAAAATCTTTCTTCCCCTGAAATATGGCATAGACAGAGACTTTCTATTGAAACTATTTTAACTAATCGTTCAAAACTGATCTATGGTAAATTTAAAACTCAAATTAAGAAACTAAAAACAAATAATGGATTTGTAAGTCCTATGCAGGAAATTTCAATGGCATACAAATCTGTATCTACTGAATTTTTTTTAAAAAAACCACCTGCAAAAAATATGGAAATAAATACCCATCATCCTATAATTGGAAATCCAGCTCCTTTAAAGTTTGCAAGATTGGAGGAAAATCCAAAAATAAAACCAAAAGTAGATTATCTTGTGAATGATACTGATAATAAGGCTGTAAATTCAATAGTTGAACTTTATAGGTCTCAAATACAAATAACAAACATAAATAAAATTTTATCAACAGGGCTTTTAGGTTTGAAAACGCAAAGAAAATTAGTTCCAACTCGTTGGTCAATAACAGCTGTTGATGATACAATTTCTAAGGAATTATTAAAAAAAATAAAATATTATCCTGAAATAAATGAAATTCTTCTTTTTAATTCAGAATATAATGGAAATCATTATGAAATTCTTCTTCTTCCAGATAAATTTTCATTTGAAGTACTAGAAGCTGAAATGAATAAAAGTTTATGGAATCAAACAGGGTATACTTCTGTAATGAAAGATTATGAACTGTTTTATGGAAGAAAATCCTATGCCCATGATGTTACAGGAGCTTATTATGCAAATAGACTAGCTCTTTGTGAATATTTGGAAAGAATAAAAAAACAGGCAACTGCTATATTTTTTAGAGAAGTTAGTCCTGAATATTATGCTCCTCTCGGAGTTGGAATATTGAGAGAAATAACAAGGCAGGCATTTCAAAATCCTCCTGAAAAATTTAATACAAAACAGGAAGCATTAAATAAGATGCAGGAAAGACTGAATCTTCCAATATCTACTTGGACTAATGAATCAGTTCTTTTAAAAGAAATAGGGAAACAAAAAAAGATAAGTCAATGGTTTTGAAACCTATAGTATTAGTTAATGTAAGATAAAGTGAGAGAGCATCTAATATAAAAACAGATTAGATGATAGTTGGGGATAAATAATATTGAGAATTGATGTAAGGTAAATCAGATAGGTATTTAAATAATAATATAAAAAGTGAATAAATTTTTTGTTAGAGGCAGAGTTCTGTTTCATTTCTTGGATCTTGCCAATCTTCTGAATGTTGAATAACTGCTCCTGTTAATGGGGTTATTTTTATTACGTCTTTTCCATTGCATTCTATTTTATTGTCTTGACAATAATTAGAATCATTACATAGAGCTTTTGTGTAAGTATAATAATTTTCCTGATTATCAATAGCATTTCCTGTTAAGGATTTTCTTATAAAAAATCCTGCTATTAGAACAGCTGCAATTAGCAATATCAGGATAATTGATATTATTTTTTTTTTCATTTTGATTTGGATTTATTATTTCATAGAGTATTGGTTTATTAATGTTTCTTAGGCATTGCTCTGTCCAGAAGGAGATTATATTGATTGCTATTTCATAAAAAATCACTTATTTTTCTTTCTCCCCCTCAATAATAGGGGGAAGTAAATAAAAAGAAGATAATAATTCATATATTTTTAGTGAGAATTAAGAACCTCGGATAGAGCATTAAGTATAATATTGGCTTGCTTCAAATAGACTTGAAGTCTTCGCTTTGTTTAAATAGGTGTTTTTTATTATGTTTTTATGGAAAATATAATTTCATTGTTTATAGGAAATATGCAGTGGTTGTTTGATAAAGAATTTTTAGAATTAATCGGAGCAATAGTTGTTGTTACTATCTTAAGTGTGATTATAAATAAATCAAAGGAGGTTGGTTCTAACTGAATTGAAGTCTTGAAGAGATTTAAATATCAGTTTAACTTTGATATCAAATGGATGATAAATTTATTATGATGAATATGGATGATGACAGAAGCAAGGAAATCGCAGAGATAATTGGAAATAAAACCTGCAAGAAAATAATTGATTATTTAGCAGAAGTAAAAGATGCTAGTGAAAATGATATTTCCAAGGCTCTTGGAATACCTTTAAATACAACTGAGTATAATTTAAATAAACTAGTAAAATCTTGTTTGGTTGAGAAAACAAAAAACTTTTTTTGGAGTGTTAAGGGAAGAAAAATAGATATGTACAAGCTTGCAAAAAAACATATTGTTATTTCACCAAAATCAAAACTTAATATGGAAAAATTAAAGAGTGTTATTCCTGCTATATTAATAGGAGCTATTTTTCTAATAGCTGTTTTTGGTATTTGGTATTATAATAGTAATAATAGTCCTGTTGTTTTGACTAATAAAAATTATTCTAATGAGAAATTAATGCAGTTTAATTCTTTTGATGATTTGAAGAGTTTCTTAAAAACTAATATTGGTGAAAACTCTGGAAGAGGGGGATTATACTCAGAAAGTATGATAAACAGTGCTGCTCCTACTGCTGGAACTAATTTAAAATCTAGTACACAGGATTCTGCATCTCATTCAACTACAAATGTGCAGGTGGAAGGTGTTGACGAAGCAGATATTGTAAAGAATGATGGAAAGTATATTTATACTATTAGTGGTAATAAAGTTGTTATTGTTAATGCATATCCTGCTGATAAAATGGAAGTTGTTAGTAGTATTAATTTTTCAAGTCCAAGAAATATTTTTATTAATGATGATAAACTGGTTGTATTTGGAGATGGTTATAGAACAATTGATGCTGTTTCAGATTCTTCTGTTAATTCCAAGGTTATGTGTACTGGCTATAGGTGCGGCGGTTATTCAGAGTCTATAACTAATGTTTATATTTATAATGTTAAGGATAGGAAAAATCCTGTTTTAGAGAAAAATATTAGTCTTGATGGAAATTATGCAGAGTCTAGGATGATTGGCAATTATGTTTATTCAATAAGTTCAAAGTATATTTATAATTATGATTCAATTATGCCTATGTATGAGGTTAATGGTGTAAAGAGTAGTATTCCTATTAGAGATATTTATTATTTTGATTATGGGGATACTAGTTATGTGTTTAGTACAATAGGTGCTATAAACTTAGATGATGGAAGTTTGAATACAAAAGTTTATCTTACTGCTGGAAGTGGTAATATCTATGTTTCTGAAAATAATATTTATTTAACCTATACTAAGACAATAACTATTAGTGATAGGGCAAAGTTTTTTGTTGATGAAGTTGCATTTAAATTACTTCCTGATTCTGAAAAAGAAAAAGTAGAAGTAATATTAAAAGGAAATTCTTATTATGATAAACTTTCACAAATAAGAAAAGTAATTTTTGATTATTCAATGGTTTTAAGTGGAAGTGAGAAAGAAGAATTTGATAATAAATATCTTGATTTAAGCAAGAATTTTGAAACTAATATAAATAAGAAAATAGAGAATACAATTGTTCATAAAATAAATATTAATGGAAATAAAATAAATTATGAAACTGCTGGAGAAGCTTCTGGACATGTTTTAAATCAATTTTCAATGGATGAATTCAATGGTTATTTTAGAATTGCTACTACTACTGGCGAGGTTTGGGGAGGAAATAGTTTGAATAATGTTTATGTTTTAGATAAAAACTTAAAGATTGTTGGTAGACTTGAAGATTTAGCTAAGGGTGAAAAGATTTATTCTGCTAGATTTGTTGGAAAAAGAGTCTATGTTGTTACATTTAAGAAAATTGATCCTTTATTTGTGATTGATTTATCTGTTCCTAGTAATCCAAAGGTTTTAGGATATTTGAAAATACCTGGTTATTCTGATTATTTACATCCCTATGATGAAAATCATATAATTGGGATTGGAAAGGATGCTGCTGATGCTAGTTCAGAAGATTCTGGAAGAAATCTTGATTTTGCATGGTATCAGGGTGTAAAGATTAGTTTGTTTGATGTTAGTGATGTTGAAAATCCTGTTGAAAAAGCTAAGTTTATAATTGGTGACAGGGGAACTGATAGTCCTGTACTTTGGGATCATAAAGCATTATTGTTTGATAAAGATAAAAAGTTGTTGGTTATTCCTGTGACTGTTGCTGAAATTGATAGAAGCAAATATAGGGTTTGTAGTGATGAAGAATTAAACAATTATGATAATTATGACTATTGTTTAAGGCCAAATACTTATGGACAAACTGTTTGGCAAGGTGCCTATGTTTTGAATATTGATTTAAATGGAATAAGTTTAAGGGGAAAAATTACTCATATTGAAAATAAGACTGAAATTAAATATGGTGCTGCAAAAAATGAGGTTATTGGTGCAACAAGAATTGATGAATCTGGTAATATTTGGACAAAAGTAAGTATTGTATCAAATACTTATAACCAGATTTATGGGCAATGGGTTACTAATGCAATTGGTTATGAGAGAGTTGTATATCAAGATTCTAATCTAGATTATATAATTGGTGGAATCTATTATAGGCCTTATTATTGGGATGGAGCTTTTCAAATACAAAGAAGTTTGTATATGGATGATATTCTCTATACTATTTCACCTTCTATTGTAAAGGCAAATGAATTAATTGGGTTGAATGAACTTAATAAGGTTGATTTGGGCTATAGTCAACAGGTTTATAATGGAGTTTTTTATTGATATTTCTTTATAAAAGCCTAGTGGTTTAATTCATTAGTTACAAATGGATTTTTGATTATGTTATTGCTACTCATAAAAGTTTAAATAGGGGTTTTTTTATTTTATTTTACTCATGGGAGTGAAAAAAGAGGGAAATACAGACAATTGAAGTGCAATTCTCTGTCTGTTAGATTTTCTCTGAAAAAAATCAAACATGGATGATAAAAATAACTTGAATTCAGAACATATAATTGAAGTTCCTAAAATAAAAAGTGATGAAAAAGAAAAATTGCTTACTAAATTAGATATATTGAAAAAATTAAGTGCTGGAACTGGTTTAAGAGAATCTTTAAATGATATTGTTAAGGGTGGAATGGGTGGATTGATTGTGGTAAATAATCCTCGGGTTGGCAGTGTTTTTAATGGAGGGTTTTATGTTAATTGCAAATTCACTTCTAAGAGACTTACTGAACTTGCTAAAATGGATGGTGCAATAATACTTTCTGATGATTTTAAGAAGATACTTTATGCAAATACCTTACTTGTTCCTAGTATGGAATATGGTTCTGTTGAAACAGGAACAAGGCATCAGGCTGCTGAAAGAACTGCTAAGCAGATAAGTGGGTTTGTTATTGCTGTTTCTGAAAGAAGAGGAGTTATTACTATTTACTATGGTAATTCAAGATATGTTTTGCAGGAAACTCAGGAATTATTGATAAGGGCTACAGAAGCTTTGCAAATTTTGGATAAACAAAGAGAAGTTTTGAATGAACTTGTTGCAAATTTAAATGTTTTAGAAGTAACCAGTCTGGTTTCTGTTGCTGATGTTTGCAGTGTAATTGAAAGATTGGAAATGATAAGAAAAATGGGGGCTATAATTAATGAATATATTGTTGAACTGGGAAAAGATGGAGTTATTGCTAGAATGAGATTAAGAGAATTGACAAAAGGAATTGATGAAAAAGAAGAAGCTATTATTAAAGATTATATTTTAAGGCCTTTGAGAGCTATTCAATTTTTAGATGGATTGAGTTTTGAAGGACTTTTAGATATTGAGAATCTTGCAAAGGTTCTTTTTGGAAAAAGTTTGGATACAAGTTTGACTCCTAGGGGATTTAGGATTCTTGGAAAAACTCATCTTTCAAAACAGGAAGTTGATAATCTTATAAAATGTTTTAAGAATTTGGATGGAATATTAAATGCAGAAAAGGATATTCTTGAAAAAATATTAAAGGATAATTCTGAATCTCTACAAAGAGAATTAAACACTATTAGGGAAAATATTATTGTTGGTAAGAAGATATAGACTTTAGGTGATTAGACTGAAAAATAGGTATCTTATAAATTTATTTTAAAATCTTGCAAGCAAGATTTTTTAAGAGTTGGTTAATACACATAAAAAATCCACTACATGTCAGAAATTTTTATAAATTTAAATTTCTGAGCACCATTAAAAATTTATAAACAAAATTTTTAAGGTTTATGTAGTGGTCTTAAGTTACTTGGATTTTTTCTAGTTCTCCCCAAATCCGTACAAACCCACATGTCAGAAATCTTTTATGGATTTCTGAGCACTATCAGGAATTAAAAATTCCTGAAGCATTTATGTGTGGGTACAAATCCGAAGGATTTGAAAGTAAATTTAATAGTAATAAAATGAATTTTTGTTTTACTTATTTGTTTCAATATCTTCAGTATTATTGATGATTTCTTTATCTTGCTTTTCCTGTCTTTTAGGGCATTTGGGATTAAAGCAGAATATCCATGGTCTTTTGCCTGCTTTTATACTCATTAGCATTGGCCAATTACAGGCATCACATTTTTTATCCTCTAATTTTTTTATTAATGACTTGGATGGAAGTGGATAAGTTTGTTTACAATCAGGATAAGTTGAACAGGCAATGAAATAGGATTTAAATCTTGGAGTGAATTTTATTGTTAACTCCCCTATATTACAATTAGGACATTTTATTCCTAGTTTATTGTCTTCTTTTTGCTGTTCCCACATTGATGAACTTGCATCAACTAGTTCTTTTCCTATGGCAAGTTCATTTTTCTTAAAATCATTGGATATTTTTTTTAAGGATTCTTCTGCTAGAGCTATTGTTGTTTTTTGCTTTTTTTCCAGGTCTTTTTTAGAGTTTCTTATTATATCCATATCTTTTTCAAGTTCTCTTGTTAATTTTTCATCGATTATTATTTCTGAATATTTTTTTAGAGCATCTATTAATTTTATTCCTAGAACAGTTGCTTGAATTGATTTTTCTTTTATGTAATTTCTTTCATAGAGTGTGTCTAGAATATTTGCTCTGGTTGATTTAGTTCCAAGCGACCTTTTTTCTAATTCTGAAAGTATGGATGCTGGAGAGTATCTTTTTGGAGGTTGTGTCATTTTTTCTTCTATTCTTACATTGTCTATGTTGACAGGTCCGTTAAAGTCTTTAATTTCTTTTTCTATCATTTTTGAAGGATATACATCCATCCATCCAGGACTTATTATTTCCATTCCTTTTTCATTGAATTTTAGATTGTCAGAAATCTTTTTTTCTTTTTTGGATTTCTGAGCATCATCTGAAATTTGCATTTCGGAGATATTTATTATTGCTTCTACTTTTTTATTTTCTAGTTCTGCATCTGCACAGAAACAAGAAATAAATCTTTTAACTATCAGATTGTATATTTTTTCTTCTTGAGATTCTAATTTTTCATGGTTTCCTGTTGGCATGACGCTTGGATGGGCTGGGTCTGATTTTTTTCCTTCTGTGGGGGTTGAACGTGTTACTTTTGTTGTTTCTTTAAAAAATTTAGATAATTTTTCTAGAACTTTTTTTGGTTCTGAGGTATCAGGTATTTTTTGAGAAGAAGTTCTTGGATATGAAATTAATCCTGCTAGATATAATTTCTGCGCTATTTGGAGTGTTTGAGATGGAGTTATTCCATGCATTTTATAGGATTCTGTTTGTAATGTTGTTAGATCAAATGGTGGTGGTGGTTGAATTGTTTGTTTTGTTTTTGTTGTGCTTGCTATTGCGGTTTTTCCTTTTAGTTTATTAAATTTGTCTAAATCCTGTTTTTTTATTAAGTCTTTTATGTATTTTAGTTCTGTTTTATTTTTTTTATCATTAATTTCAATAAAAACCTGCCAATAGGGTGTTGATTTAAATTTTTGTATTTCTTTTTCTTTTTCAACTATTAGATTTAATGTTGGGCCTTGAACTCTTCCTATGGACATTACTTTGAATTTACCTGTTTTTTTAATTGAATTCATTAATGCTCTTGAGAGATTGATTCCATAGAGCCAGTCTAAAAAATGTCTTGTTTCTCCTGCAATTGCTTGTCCCCATTCAATTGTTGGGTGTGAATTGTCATAGGCGTCCTGTAATTCTTTTACTGTTAATGATGAGAATTTCATTCTTCTTGCATCTTTTTGCCCTGCAATATACCTTATTATATTATAACCTATGACTTCTCCTTCTGTATCAAAGTCTGTTGCAATTATTATTTCTGATGCATTTTTTACTAATTTGTTTATTGTATTATAATATTTCCTTGTAAAATCTCTTTTTTTTATGTCAAAATTTGGAAACCAACCAATATCAAATATCGGATAGTCTGTTCCTTTAATTGTTTGGGATACTGTGAATAAATGTCCTACTGCACAGGCAACAACAATTTTCTTATTATTTCTTTCAAGTTCATAATAGGGAATTCCACTGTCTGAGAGTTTGTTTTCTTTTCCATTGGAAAGTGCTGCTGCTATTTTAGATGCTGCTTGAGGTTTTTCAGTTATAATTAAAGAATAACCAGAAGATTTTAGTTTTTTATTCTCTTGTTTTGCAGGACCTTTGTCTTTTAACTTTTTTTCTGGTTTAGGCTTTTTACCTATTTTTTCTATTTTTTCTATTTGGTCTAGGGTTGGTTTTGGTTTAACTTGGATTTCTACTGTTTGTTTTATTGTCTCAGGATTAAAAATCCGGTATTCTTTCTGTTCTATTTGTTGCTGAGATGGTTTTTTTGCAGGCATTTTTTTATAAATCTTCATATGTTTATAAATCTATATTTTTTATTATCATCGTTGATGTATTATTTTTACTCCCACATGATAATTCCCTTAATTAGGAAAAAACCGTAGTCTTTTTAAAGCTATTTTTCCTAGTAATTTTATAAAAAGAGGAAAGTTATGGCTTATAAGAGGTATTTCTATAAAAACGGGAAAACATATGGTCCTTACTACTATGAAAGTTATAGGGATGAGAATGGAAAAGTAAGGAAAAGATATGTGGCTGCTCCCTTGGATAAAGACGATAAAAGTTTTTTTACTCCCACAATATTTAATTATAAACTATTGATTCTTTTTGGTATATTTTTTGTGCTTTTGTTAGGTTTGAACTTTTTTAATAATCATGTCTATTATAGCAAGACAACTGGGTTTGTTGTTCTTGGAAATGAATCAGAATCTGAAATGCAAAATTTACTTCTGGATAATGAAAATACTGAAATTAGTTATAATTCTACTGATTCTGCATTATCAATAAAAACTCCTGAGGGAATTTCTGGTGTTGTTTCAAAAAACAAAAATCAAAGAATGGATTTTGAAATTAGTGGGAGTAAATTGAGGCTTTATTTTGATTTAATGAATTATAGTGAGTTTGTTGAAAATCTTGCTGAAAATGTTACTGATTTAAATATTAATGTTAAGGAGAATGTTAGTAATGTGATTGGAGAGGTTAATAATACAATTAAGGAAGTTAATGATACTAAGATTGTTGATAATAATGTTTCTCAAGAAGTTAATAAAAATAATAATGAAATAATCAATAATGATAGTATTGTTAATGATAATGTTAGTGAAAGTATTGATAGTAATACAGAAGAGACTACTACTCCCACTGAGCCAGAAGTAGGGCCTGTTACAGATAATAATGAGATTAATTCTCCAAGTCCAGGAATCACTGGTAGTTTTATTAAAATGTTTACTATTCTTGGCAAAGTTATTGGTGTAGATGAAGAAAATTTTTCTTCTTCTGAAAATGAAACTAGTGGGTTTGTTAGTTTTGATGCTATTAGAGAAAATGTGGAAAATGGGAGTAAGGAAACAATAGATCAAATTTCAGATTCTGCTATTATTGATGCTGAAAATTTTGATATTAAGGTTAATCAAAGTGAAAAAAATGACAATTACAAATGGGGTTACAAGGTTAGATTGAATGATTTAAAATTTATGGCAAGGATTGATGTTACAGCAAATGAAAACATTTCTATTTATGATAATGATACTTTGAAAATTGGAAGAAATCTTTTGAATTTTGATGATTTAGCAAATCAAGGCTATAATGTTCGATTTGAAAAACCTAGTCTGAACATAGAAGTCAATGTTACTTTGAAGAATATTGGCTTGACGAATGTTAAATTGTTAAATAATAGTGTTGTTGAAAATGAGAATATTACAAATTATACTATTGCTAATCAAACAATAGAGATTAACGAGACTGTAATCAATGAAAGTAGTGAAATAAATAATACTATTAATGAAACAATTAATACAGAAATAATAAATAATTTTACTGAAGGAAATCAAAATGAATCTGTCAATGAAAGTATTGATGAAAATATAGATTCTGGTCCTGAGGGCAGTATTAATATTGATGAGAATGACAGCAGTTCTCAGCAAGAGAATGTGGATAATCAAGAAAGTCCAAGTGAAATTCCTGATGAATCTGCTACTGAAGTAAATAATAATAATAATAATAATAATAATAATAATAATAATAATAATAATAATAATAATGCTGAAAACAATGGGCAAGCAAATTCAGAAAGTCCTGGAAATAGTAATCAGGAAGCAAAGCAAGATGTTAAGGAAGAGGTAAAGCAAGAGGAAAGTGTTGAGAAAGAAGTAAAAAAAGAAGAAAAACAAGATAAGAAAGAAAAATCAGAAGAACCTGTTAAAAGTGAACCAAGTATTGTTGGAAATATAATTAAGATATTTGCTTTTCCATTGGGATTAATTGGAAGAGTTATTGATACTCCTGAAGAAATTATTGATGATTTGAAGTATGAAAATACAATAATTGTTTATATTGAAAGAGATTTTACTTCTGTTAGTAATATTAATAATAAAAGTGGGGGGGAAGCAAGCAGTGCAGGTGAGAGTGCAAGTTTAGGAGTTGATTATGAAGATACTAATGGTGATGGAATATTAAGCATTGGAGATATTATTAATTTAGATCCTACCCTTATTATTATTCCTATTTCTGGTGCAGAACATCTTGATTCTGGAAGAAGTTTTATTTCTGATATTTATGATTTTGTGAAAGTCAAGGATAATAATTGGAGCGAAGTTATATTAATTAATGATTTTGTCAGGATTACATTTAAT
>JAGVWZ010000009.1 GCA_018304045.1 Candidatus Pacearchaeota archaeon
CTACCCAAGAAATACATGTCTGACAACACTCTTTTCATCACTATCGTCGTAGTTTAGCTATTATTTAAGCTTTTTTGGTCCGTAAATGCTATAATCACCAAGATTATTATTTAATATGAAAGGAGGTGAAAGTATGAAAAAAAGTGAAATGAAATTGTTTGGTGCTGTTATTGTTGTTGCTTTAATTGCGGGTTTAATTGGTTCTTTTATTGGAACTAACTTAACTGGAAATGTTATATCTGTTGCAAAGGGATATGCAGGTAAGGTTTATTCAACTTCAGAGACTGATGCAAAATTTAAACAGCTTGGTCCCGCAGCATATTGGGCTAATCTTACAGATGCAGATTATTATAACCTAAAAGGTTTGCAAAATAAATCTGCAGATACCTATATTCTAAGGGTCACAAGATTTATGACTAGTGGCAATAGTACCCTAGTTACGATACAGTTAAGAAAAGATGGTAACTGGATGGATTTAGCAAGAGATGTCAGCGTAGGTAAAATAATAAAACTAGGTAATGCCCAATTTGAGATATTGTCCATAGACAAACTTAACAAAAAAGTAGATCTTATTGCGGTAAATTTGCGGTCATATCTGGTAAATGGGGAAAAATTGAGCTTTGACGAAGATATTGACAGCTTCTTTATTTTTGGTGAAATAAGCCCATAAAAGTTTTTTATTTTTTTCTTTTTATTTTATTGTTATAATATGTTATTTAATTTAAAAAAGCCTTGTGAATATGAAACAAAAGGTTTTTTAAATTGAGTGTTCTCATTAAAGATAAGAAGTGAGAAAAAATGTTAGAAATGCTTATTAATCCAAAAAGTGCAGAACTTAGTCCTTGGAAAATGATTATTATTGGATTTGTTTATGGATTAATTTCACTTGCCTTAGTACATTGGATATTTTCAGGAGATGCTGTCTTATCTAGATATTCTGGAATTTTAGTTGTAACTTTTTGTGTTATGTTTTCCTTGCCTTTTATGTATTTTGCAATAAAAAATGAAGAGGAAAAAGATATTGAATCTAAATGGGGATTTATTAGATTATTTGAAGAACATAGCAAAGCGATATTTTATTTTATGTGTTTATTTGTGGGGTTTTTACTTGCATTTTCAATAGGATATATTTTGTTTCCAAATGGAAGTACTTATTTTAAAGCTCAGATAGAGACCTATTGCATGATAAATAAACCCACTAGTTTTAATGATTGTGTTACAAATTATGCTGGAGGAGATGTTGGAAAAACAACAATGTTTATGACTGCAAAAGATAAAATAGTTAATATTTTTGTGAATAATATCTATGTTCTTATATTTACCTTGATTTTTTCCCTTATATTTGGAGCAGGAGCTATTTTTATTCTAGCTTGGAATGCTAGTGTAATAAGTGCGGCAATAGGTATCTTTGCAAAGTCTAATATTGCTAATCTTCCAATGGGACTTGCCAGATATATGATTCATGGACTTCCTGAAATAGCTAGTTATTTTGCAGGAGCTCTTGCAGGCGGAATAGTGAGTGTTGCAATAATAAATCATGATGTCAAATCTGAAAAGTTTTGGACAATACTCCAAGATTCACTAAATCTAATTGTTTTTGCCATTGTCTTGCTGTTTATTGCTGCACTGATTGAAGTTTTTATAACTCCCATAGTATTCAAATTTTAGAAAATATTTTAATATAAATTTGTGTATATTTTATCTAATTTTATTAAGTTATTTCGAGCATTATATAGTACTAACTTGATTTATAGTTATCTTATGTAAAAAAATAAGTGGGATAAGCATGAGAAAGAGAGTCTGATTGATAGATTTAATACATGTTTTTTATGGAGATTAATAACTTTAGATAGATTGGGGTTTTAATAAGATTTAAAAATAGCTCATTCTATATAAACTTATAAAAAATGGCTGGAAAAATCTGTAAGCATTGCAATTTTAGAACTCTAAAGGAGAATATGGTAGAATGTCCTTGGTGTGGAAGAAATTCACTTGTAAACGAAGGTTCTGCTGAAGAATTGCTAACTGAGGTTGATGAAATCCTTAAAGATTAATAGGTTTCTAGCGTTAAATTTAAATAAGTTGATTTTAGTTTTAAAACATGGATGAAGATAAAATAATTGAAGAAAGGAAAAATAAATTATTAAATTTATTAAAAAAAAGAACTCTTTGGACTTTTTTAATTTTGATTATTGCTATTATCTTAGGGGCTTATATAAGAAGTTTGCCTATGCAAAGCCATGGTGCAGGAGTACCTTCTTTGTTCCAATTTGTTACAGGGCAAGCATTTGATGGAAATCCTGGATTATGGGATGTTGCAAAAAATAATTGGACACTTGGGCCAGATTTAGACCCATGGTTATTTACAAGATATGCAGGAGAAATGATTGATGGTTCAATGGGTAAAATGGATATGATGAGATATGTTCCTTTAGGATTTGATAATTCTGCAGAACTTCAAATGGTATCTTATATGATTGTGATAACCTACAAGATTACTGGTATGTTTGGAATGTACAATGTTGTATTTGCAGCTGCATTTATGCCGGTTTTATTATTTCTATTGACAATTGTATCTTTCTTTTTATTTTCTAGAGAAATATTCATTAATGAAGATGAAAAAAGTAAAATTAGGGCAAATATTATAGCATTAATATCTACTTTTTTTATGATTACTATTCCTGCTTTTTTATCAAGAACTGTTGCAGGTATTCCTGAAAAAGAATCTGTTGGTTTCTTTTTTATGTTTTTGTCTTTTTATTTATTCTTAAAAGCTTGGAAATCTAAATCATTAAAAAGTTCTATTATTTTTGCCATACTTTCTGGAATTTCTACAGCACTTATGGGTTTAACATGGGGAGGAGTATCTTATATCTATGCTACAATGGCAATAGCTACAATGATTGCTTTCTTGCTTAATAAAACAAATAAAAAAGAAATCCTATCCTATGCATTATGGATAATCTTTTCTATTACTACTACTTTATTGTTCACAAATAGATTTTCTCTTAAAGGATTTTTAACTGGTTTAGATACTGGCTTGTCAATTATTGTTTTGTTTATAATGATTCTTCATTTTATAATATGGGAGACTAAATTTAAAAATGTAATATCTAAAATAAAGTTCATTAGTGAAACAAAATTACCTAAAAATATTATTTCCTTGATTATTGGAATAATACTTTTAATATTAATTATAATAATTTTTTTAGGTCCTGGATTTATAATTGATAAAGCAAATGGACTCAGCAAAATCCTATTAAATCCAATAACAGGAAGATGGAGTACAACTGTTGCTGAAAATAGGCAGCCATATTTTGGAGAGTGGGCTTCTGAATTTGGACCTACAATAAGCAGTTTACCTAATTTTCCAATAATGTTTTGGTTATTTTTTATAGGTTCTGTTGTTCTTTTTAATAGCCTATTAAAAAAATTAAATAAAAACCATAGATGGATATTAACAGGACTTTACATATTGTTCTTTTTTGGATTAGTTTTCTCAAGGTATGCTCCGCATCCTGCATTTTTTGATGGAGAAGATTTTATATCCAAACTTTTTTATTTTGGATCTGCGCTTCTTTTTATAGGGGCAATTATTTATTATTATATAAAATATGAATCCTCTGGAGATAATGGATTCAAAGAAGCAGGATATGAGTTCATTTTGTTATTTTCTTTATTTATATTATGTTTGTTTACTGCAAGAAGTGCTATCAGACTTATCATGGTACTTGGTCCAATAGCACCTATTTTTGTTGGATATCTGGTAGTGGCATCTGTTGATTTGTTTAGAAGAAATAAGGATGAAACTTGGAAAATAATAACTGGAGTATTTATGATATTTGTAATTGTAGCTAGCTTATTCAGTTTTTATACATTCTACAAACAAATTACTGCTCAAGCCTATAGTTTTGTTCCTTCTTATTATAATCAACAATGGCAAAAGGCAATGAAGTGGGTTGATGATGAGACACCAAAAAATGCAGTATTTGCGCATTGGTGGGACTATGGTTATTGGGTACAAAGCATCGGAAACAGGGCTACTGTATTGGATGGGGGGAATGCAAAAGTATATTGGAACTACTTAATGGGAAGATTAGTTTTAACAGGTGATAATCAGGCAGAAGCATTAGAATTTTTATATAATCATAATGCAACCCATTTATTAATTGATTCAAGTGATATTGGAAAATATGGTGCATTTTCTAGCATTGGTAGTGATAAGAATTATGATAGATTTTCATGGATAGGAACTTATCAGATGGATGAAAAACAAACTCAGGAAACAAGCAATCAAACAATATTTGTCTACACAGGTGGAACTGCAATTGATGAAAATTTAATTATTAATGAAAGTGGAAAAGAAATTTTGTTACCGAGTCAAAAATCAGGAGCCTATGCTATATTAATTCCTGTAATAAAAAAAGGCAATGTTACTAATTATGACCAACCTTCAATTATATTCATATATCAGGGAAAACAATACACTCAAAAAATGAGGTATCTTGATATAAATGGAAAATTTTTGGATTTTAAATCTGGAATTGAAGCTTGTGCATTTGTATTTCCAAGTTTAATATCTAGTGGAAATGGTGTTACTAAAAATGATATTGGCGCTGCTATGTATATTTCACCTAGACTTTTAAGAGGGTATTTATCTCAGAAATATATTTTAAATGATCCGTTTAATAAGTTCTCAAATTTTAAATTAAATTATACAGAACCTAATCCAATAATAAACAGTCTAAACAGTCAGGGAATGAATCTTCCGGATTTTGTTTATTATCAGGGAGTTCAGGGGCCTATAAAAATTTGGAAAATAGAATATACTGGAAATGAACAGGTTAAAGAAGAATATCTTGATACTGATGCTTCCAAATACTTAGACTGGGAATTATAATTCCCCTTATTATCAACAATACTTATTTTAAATCTTACATAACAAGAATTGTAAGATTTAAAAGGAATGAATCTGTTATTTTTTTATGGAAATGTTATTATTCATACCCATAATAGTAAGCTTAATTGTTTGCTTGTTTATGCTTCCTAAATGGATTAAGAAATGTTCTCAAGTAGGATTATTGTGGGAAGATATGAATAAATTTAACAAACCAAAAAATGTCGCTTCTTCTGGTGGAATAGTGGTTGTGATGGCTTTTGTTTTAGGAATTTTAGTTTACATTGCAATAAGAAGATTTGTTTTCCAAGATATTGATGGCGTTACAATAGAAACATTTGCCTTACTAAGTGTTATTTTAATCCTTGCTATTGTTGGATTAACTGATGATTTATTAGGTTGGAAACATGAGGGATTATCAGCAAAATTCAGAATATTCCTAGCTGTTTTAGCTTCTATACCTTTAATGGTAATAAATGCAGGTGATCCTGTTATGTCTATCCCCTTTCTTGGAATTACAAATCTTGGAATGATTTATGTGTTTATCTTAATCCCAATTGGAATTACAGGGGCTACAACAACCTATAATATGCTTGCTGGATTTAATGGACTTGAATCAGGGCTAGGTATAATAATACTAAGTTTTCTTTCATTTGTTGCTTATGTTACTGGAAGTCCTTGGCTAGCTTTAATTGGATTATGTATGGTTGCGTCTTTGATTGTATTCTACTTTTATAATAAATTTCCTGCAAAAGTTTTTCCAGGAGATATTTTAACATATTCTGTTGGGGCACTTATAGCCTCTATGGCAATACTTGGAAATTTTGAAAAAATTGCTGTTTTTGTGTTTATTCCTTATGTAATTGAAACTTTTTTAAAAATAAGAGGAAATCTAAAAAAACAATCTTTTGGAATACCTCAAAAAGATGGAAGTTTAAAACCGCCTTATAGTAGAATATATGGAATGACTCATCTCTCAATTTACATTTTAAGTAAATTTAAGAAAAAAGTATATGAAAAAGATGTTGTATATTTTATTTTTTCATTTGAAATAATCCTATGCCTACTTGCAATAGTTATTTTCAGAAATGATTTGTTTATTTAAGATGAGAACCAGATATAAATTCTTAGTCTTTTGTTTTGTTGGAGGTGTTGCAGCATTAATAGATCTTTTATTTTTTAATTTATTTTTTTCAGTCATTCAAGCAGGTTTTATTCTCTCAAGAATATTAGGCATTGGCATTTCAATGATATGGAATTTTACAATGAACAGAAATGTTACATTCTCTGCAAAAAACAGCAAAGTAAAAAATCAATTGATGAAATATTTTATTATGTATGGAATTACAATGAGTGCAAATGTTCTTGTAGGCATAGTTGTATTAAATATAATTGGTGACAATTTGTTTGGCGGAAATATTGCTGCTATAGCAGGAATTGCAATAAGTGTTCCTTTAAACTTTATTGGTTCTTTATTGTGGACATTTAAAAATTCTAAGGCTTAAAACGATATTTTATTAGATTTAGTATTGCTATTAATTGTTCTTTTAATATTAATTTAGAACCGTCACTATCTGACCAAAAAATAGGATATTCTCTTATTCTAAACTTTTTTTTCTTGCAAAGGTATAATAGGTCCACATCAAACATCCAATCTTTTTGAGTTGAATGTTTAATTAAGAAAGAAACTACATTTTTTTTGAATAATTTTGCTCCACATTGAGTATCTTTAAATTTTAAATTAAATAATAAATTAGTGAATCTGTTGAATAAAAAGCTTCCAAATTCTTGTTTAAATGTTCTTTTTGGATGAATTTTTGCACCTTTCATCTGCCTAGAAGCAATTATTCCATCAAAAGAGTTTATATTTTCATATAATTTATTGAATTCTATGACACTTGTGCTTTCATCTGCATCAACAAATCCAATTAAGTCTCCTTTTGCTAATTTAAATCCCTGAATTACTGCTCCACCTTTTCCAGAATATTTGTTTATATTGAATATTACTATGTTTTTTTTATCTTTTGCAAAATCTTTTACAACATTTAAAGTGTTATCCTTGCAGTTATTCGGTACAACAATTACTTCAAATTCTTTACCTAGTTTCTTATTAAAAAAATTATAAAACGAATTCAATGGGGAAAGAATTCTTTTTTCCTCATTATATGCAGGAATTATTATTGAAAGTTTCATTAATAAAAATAATATCTTTGGTTTTTATTCTTTGCTATATACTAAAATAGTGTTTAATATGGATTTGCTATAAAACATCAACAATGTTTATAAATAAAAAAAACAAGTAAAATAATGGCATTTGGTAATATATTAAAACACGCTGTTGGTGAAGAGATATCTACTGCAGATAATAAAAAAACATTAATAACTAAATTCTCTGCTTATGCTCTTGGTTTAATTGGACTGCCGCATACAGGACTAAGGGAAAGAGAAAGACAAATAAGGGATTTTATAAAAAATGGAAAAGTAAATGCTCTTGATGCTGGTTGTGGTATTGGTTTATATTCTTTTGAAATAGCTAAAAATGGACATTCTGTTACTGGTATTGATTTAGAAAGGAATAAAATAGAAACAGCTAGAAAAATTTCAAATAAAATTGGTGCAAAGGTAAATTTCATAGAAGGAGATTTAACTAATCTTAAGATTAATGAAAAATTTGATTTAATTTTATGTTCTGAAGTTATAGAACATATAATTGATGACTACAGAGTTATTGAAAACCTTTCTAAAATAATGAATAAAAATGCAAGATTAATAATAACTGTTCCAAGAATAAGTGAGAAATCCTGGAAAATTGACTATAAAAAATTTGGGCATGTAAGGCCTGGCTATAGGGAAGAAGAATTAAAAACTATGCTAGAAAAATATGGACTAAAAGTTAATAAAATAGTATTATTTGATTCTCCTTTGGCTACTTTTGCTTTCAGGATAAATGAGAGACTTTATAATAAAAAAATATTATTAGGACTATTATTTTATCCATTGTACTGGTTGACTTTTTTTAATTATTTTAAAAAAGGAAAATACAATGGGCTTTTGATAGAAGCTATTAAACAGTGAATGAAATCACTTGTGTTGAAGGCTGATTAACATCATTATTATAATAATAGGTTTTTTCAAGATTAACTTTGTCTAAATTTTTCTGAGCCCATTGATAAGTCCAATCAGGAGATCTTTCATATGTAGTTAAAACCATGTATTTTGGATTAACTATTGATAGATTTTCTTCAAATTCAGATTCATTAGCAGGAAAGCTAATGACTTTTCTTTCTGAATAATAGGTTAAAACAGGAAGTGCTTGAGAATAAATTACAATATCCTTTGCAGAAACTGATTTTATATAATTTCCAGCATCCCTTATTTCATCAAATGAAGTTAATTTTCCCTTTATCAAATCACCCCCTAATTTTAATTGACTGTAAACACTTAAAACTATAAGCAAAACTACTATAAGAATTGCCAATGATTTGCTATGTTTCTTAACCAAATCATAGACCCAAAATAAGGTTATTGAACATACAAGGAATATTGCTGGAAATGCAGGCATTATAAATGCATCATAAACAACATCCCCCCCAATAACATAAATTACTGAATAAATACCAATAACCATAAATATCCAAAGCAAAACAAAATAATAATTTTTTAATTGAATTGACTTATCTTTCCATATTAAATCCATCCCAAGTACAATCTTAAATAAAAGCAGCAGAAATCCAAAAATAAAAATATAAAGCAAGAAAGACAGCAATAGTCTTGGTAACATTGATAGATAATCAAACCAATTTGCAAATGGAAGTATTTTTCCTTCAGAAGCATGACTCAAAGACTGACTGACTTGAGCAAATCTTGGTAAAGGGGCACCTATTTTTACCATATAGTAAGTAACAAAAGGGAGTAGGACTAGCAAAAATATTAAAAAAGCTATATAATTTCTTTTTTTCTTAAAAAATTCCTTTTTTTCAATTGTTAAAAGAAAAACAAGCAGGAATATTAAAAGAAAGGCTGTTGAAAAATAAGTAACAATCCCAAAAGAGATTATTGCTGCAGATACATAAAGATAAATATTTTTTTCATCTCTTTTTAAAAAGAAAAATATTGCAAGAACATAAAATAAAGGAGCCCAAATATATACTAATAAACGAACAGTAAAAAATAAATGAATATTATAGGAAGCCATTAATAGTGCTGCTAAAATAGCTATTTTTTTATTAAATAATCTTTTTCCTATAGAATAGGTAAAAACAACTGTTGTTGTTGATATTAATACTTGAAAAAATCTTGCGAGAATCTCGCTTGGCCATATCAAATATAAAAAACCCCAAAAATAAGGTGCTATCATTTCTCTTATTGGGCCAATCCATGCAGGTGTGCCTATTGCAATTGATTTTGCTTTTGAAAAATATTCTGCTTCATCCCACCATAGGGGTTGATTCTTTGTCAATGAAAAATAATAAAGCCTTATTGCAAATGCAAAAATAATAACTCCGAGAATAACTAAATTATATGGGTCTTTTAGCCAAATCTTTATTTTTTCTTTCAAACTTTTCTTTACTTCTTTTTCTTGTTCTTCCATTATAAACGCATTGAATTTATGTATTTATTCTTTGTTATTTTGTACTATCTATTCTTTTCCAATTATCAACCTTATATTCTTTTTTAATGTATCTTTTGAAGAAAACCGCAAACCAGATATAGAGTCTTACTGGAAATAATAAAAGTGTCCAAAATATTTCTCTTATATTTTTTGGAAATAAAAACAAATAATGACTTTCAAATATCTCATTTTTAATTGATTTCATTCTTGGAAAATCCTTTATGCTTACATATCTTGAAAGAGTTTCATGAGCTTTTGCTGTACGTATTTTTTGATTTATAAAATCTCTAAAAGTCTGAGGAAATTTAACATAAACTTCTGCATATGGAATATAGGATATTTTATATCCTTTTAAATAAAATAAAAGCGGAACAATTGTATCTTCAGCAGTATCTCTTGGTATTTCTTTAAGAAAATTATTTCTAAATGCCCATAAATAACCTGAACATTCTAAAAATTGATTTTTTTTAAATCTGTTTAATCTCATCCTATGGGCTGCTTCACATAACAAATGAGACCAATATCCTAACATATTATTTCTAGGATTAATAGACATAACTCTTCCAGTTACAGCCCCAACCCCCTTATTCTCAAATGGTTTTATTAAATCTTGAACTGAATTTTCAGATATAAATACGTCTCCATCAGTAAGCAAAATAATTTCTCCTTTTAATCTAGGAAGTATTTTATTTATTGCAAATACTTTTCCCTTTCCAGGATCTTTAAAAACTCTGATATTTTTATTTTTTTTAGAATACTCTTCTGCTATTTTTAGTGTTTCTTTATCTGGAGCTGAAATAATTAATTCATATTTTTCTTGAATATTTTGATTAATTATAGACTCTATTGCTTTTCCAATGGATTTTGGCTCTTTAAATGCAGTTATTATTATTGATAACATTTTAATTATAATGCTTAATCCTTTATTTAATATTATTATATAATAAGATTTAAATACCTATTTAATCATAAAAAAATATGAGATATCCAATAGATGAATTGATTGATAAAAGATCAATAATCCAATTGAAAATAGAAAGGATTGGAGATAATTCTGCTAAAGAAAGAGAAAATCTTAGGAGAGAATTTCAAGACTATACTGATGCTATTTCAGAATATGTTTCTGAAGGAGTTTGTACTGCTGAACAAGCTGAAGAATGGCATGAAAGATTATACAAGGCAAATGGAACTACTTGGGATCTTGAAACAAAGATAAGAAGAGGTCAATTAGAGGAAATAAGTCTTGAAGAAGTTGGAAGAACAGCTATTGCAATTAGAGAATCAAATGGAGTCAGAGTTAGAATCAAAGCAGAGATTGTTTCTGCAACAGGTATTGGATATAAAGATGTTAAAATAAATCATGCATCTGAATAATTATAAACTAAATCCAAATAATCTTTCATCTGCTTTTTTTCTAAATTCTTTGTATGCTTTTCTATAGGCAATATCAACAACACTGTTTGGAGCATCAATCATTACTTGAGAAAGTCCAAGTCTATGCAATTCAGGATATTCAACAAATATGGCAAAAAGTCTTTGCAAATTTGAAAGTTGATTTTTATAAGTTTCTGGAAAATTAAGTTTAGATGAATCAAAAAAATTAGCAGCTAAATCTTTAAAATCTCCTGTATAAAATCCTTGCTGCTTAGAATGCTCACCTAAAGAAGTTCCTGGATAGGGTTGAAAAATTGAAACCCATGCATAATCTGGATTGCACCTAATATTCATTTCAAGAGTTGAAATATCTTTTTCTATTGAACCTCCTGGCAAACCTATTATGTTTTGAAGCATAAATCTTATTCCCTTTGATTTTAACATGTCGCAGGCAGCATAAATCTGTTCTTTGGACATTCTTCTTTTAAGCACTTCATTTCTTAAAAAATCATCAGCTGTTTCTGCTGCTATATGCACACTATAACATCCTGCATTTTTTAAAAGATTAATTTTTTCTTCATCAATTGTATTTGGCCTTACATGACAATGGAATGGAAGATTTACTTGCCTTGAATAAAGTTCTGAGAATTGTCTTAACCAATCTCTGTTTAAGGTAAAAGTATCATCTTGAAAATATACAAATTTTGTTGGAGATTTACCTGTAACCTCTACAACTTCTGCAACTACACTTTCTACATCTCTGAATCTGACTCTCTTACCTTTTCCAGAATATAATTCTGCATATTGTTCATTAAAACAATAGGCACAGGAAAATGGACAACCTCTTGATGCTAAAAAATGTTTAATTGGACCATCTCCAACACCTGTAAAATTAGTAATTAAATCCCTGTCTGGAAATGCCAAATTATCTAAATCTGAAAATGGTCTTAAATCATTTCTTTGTATTGTTCCATTTAAATTAAAAGATAAATTTGGAATATTAGTTACAGGCTGTCCTTTTTGAAGTTTATCCAAGAGTTCTGCAAAAGCTTCTTCACCTTCTCCCTTACAGATAACATCTACTCCGGGTTCTTCGACAAGTTGTGGAAAAAAAGTTGGATGTGGTCCACCAAATATTGATAAAAAATTATGAGCTGCTTTAAGTCTTTGATTCAAAGAAACATACATATCTTGATCTCCTGTCATAACACTATAACCTATTACTTGTGGTTTAAACTCTTTAACTACTGTTTCTAAATTATCAGAAGTTGTTACAAGTTTGGTTTCATGACCTGCTCTTTTAGCTGAAGCTGATAAGTACATTAATCCTAATGGCTCCATAAAAAATGGTTTGGAAATAAATAATGCTTTCATGTCAATCTTATTATATGGACTATATTGAAAGAAATGGATTTATAATCTTTATGGATTTTAAGAATAATTTATTTTTTCTTAGCTATCACCACAACTAATCTTGAAAATAAACTTGGATATATTTTTGCTAGTGGTTTGATTATTAGGTCTAAAAAATAAAAAAAATCACTTGTTTTGCCAGTAGTTGATTGCCAGATTGGAATTACTTCTAAAATCTCAACTTTTTTTGAAAGTAAATTTATTATGTCACACACCCTTGGTTTATGTATGTGCCCTAATTTTTCTACTACTTCTAGATTAATTTCGATTATGTCTCTTTTTATTCCAAATAAATGAATCAATCTTTGCCAGAAATTGTATTCATTTGGCATGGATATTATCAAAAATCCATTATCTTTTGTGACCCTTATAAGTTCGTCAATGACTTTATTAGGATATAACACATGTTCAAGTGTTTCAAGACAAACTGTGACATCAAAGGTCTTAGCTTTAACTGGAATTTTCCTTTTATTTAAATCACAGTTATAATCTCCTTGTCCATCCATATCAAGTGACTTGCATTCTACATTTGGAGGAACTATTTTTTTTAACTTGTCATCCTGAGAACCTACATCAATAACCTTAATTTTCCCTTTAAATTTTGATACAAATTGTAGGACAACCCAGTATTGGGCAAAACTACGTTTTACTAATTTAAGAGTTTCAGTTTTAGAATTAGAATCATCTTTCATGTTTTTTTAAATAATCTTTTTGGGCCTTTTTTTCCCTATGCATTTTAATAAGACGATTTGATAAGTTTTTAAATCCTACTTTTCTATAAACATAAAATCCATACTTTGCAACATGAAACATGTTCCTTATACTTGTATAAATTCCTCTTGGAAGCCAGGAAATAAATTCCAAATAAAGATTATATTTCATTGCAATTGAAATAATTTTTAGTAAATACCTGAATTTTAATCTTGGTTCTGCAACTCCAAACAAAAACATGTAAAATGCTTTTTCAATCTCAAATTTTGTAAAAGTTGGTGTTTCTGACATAACTATTGGACATTCCAGTGGAGGTGTAACTGAAGACCCATATTCAAGTTCATTATAGATTATCCCATTATTTTTTTCTAGCCATTCTCTTGCAGGAGTATATCTAAATGGAATAAATAAATTTAAGCTTACTTGATCTGCTTTTAATTTATTGCAAAGTTTTATAGAATCTTTTGTTCTTTCAAGACTGTCTCCTGGAAGACCTATAATAAATGAAACACTTAATCGAATCCCATATTTTTTTATTAATCTGCAGGCTTCTTCAATCTGTTCAAAGGTTTCACCCTTATTTGCCATTTTAAAAACCTCTGGATTCCCATGTTCAACTCCTACTGAAAGAACACGACAATTACATTGTTTAATCAATTTTACTATTTCTTCATTAAGACTATCTGCACGAGTATTAACAATAACAAGTTCTGAATTTATTTTCTCTATGTATAATTTTAAAAGATTAATAAAACGTCCCATATGGACTGTAGGACAATCATCAAATAATACAAATCTTAGATTAGGAGATATTTCTTTTTTTGCTAGTTCCATTTCTTTTATGCATTCTTCGGGTTTTCTTGGTCTCCAATACCTATAGGACAAACCTATAGATGCACAAAAACTACATTTGTTTGGACAACCTCTTGAACTCATTATTGGATAACTTGTTATGTTCTGCCATCCATAAAAAGATTTATAATCTGAAAATGGAACTTTATATAAATTGAGAATTTCTTTGGATTTTATAATTTTTGCAGTTCTTTGTTTTTTTGCATTTTCAACAACAGGAATTATTGTCAGTTCTGCTTCTCCAATAAATATGTAATCTATTCTTTTATCTTTCTTTAGCACATCTGAATACATTGATGCATGAGGGCCTCCAACCATTATTGGAATTTTTGGAGAAATCTCCTGGATTTTTTTTATTATATCATTTGCCTCTTTTGAACTTGGAGTATATATGCTGATTCCTATAATATCTGGCTTAAACATATTAATAAAAAACGAAACATCCTTGTCCCTATCTTCAAATAAGAATGCAAAATCTACAACCAGCACTTCATGGCCTCTTTTTTTAAGGACTCCTGCAAGAGATGCAAGACCATTATGGGGAATCATAAAAACAGTATCTTCTTTTTTAGGATTTATTAAAAGAATTCTTTTTGTTTTTTTAATTTTTTTTAAATTCTCCAAGTCTGATGATTTTAAGTATTTTAATTTCATAATATTTTTTCTACCATTTTTATGTTTAGAATGTATTTTATTCACAAAAAATATCAATCATTTGGGTTTAAAAAGATTATTATAAAATCACAGTAGATAACTATTTCAGAGAATTGGGTTTTAAAAATTGGTATCCTATCAAGTTAATTCAAAAACTTACATATAAGTTTTTCTAAAAGTTAGTTTAATTAGTAGGCAAAGCAAGGTTGCATTTATAACAAAATATATATTCACATCCATCTTATTTGATTTAAAGAAGTCATTACTTGTAATGACCTTCCCATAGATATTTTGACATTACTTATCATGCTCAAAAAAACAAATGTTCATCTAATGATAATTAGAATAATGATTCTATTTTTTCTATAACTCTATCCCAAGCAAACTGCTGGACAGATAATTTTGCTTGTTTTTTTAGTTCATTATTCTTAATACTGTCTTCCAGGGCAGAATCTATTTTTTCTGCAAGTGACCTTGGATTGTCAAATTCAAATAAGTAGCCATTATTATCATTTATCAAGTCTCTAATCGCTATGCTACTGCTTCCTATTACTATTTTTCCACGAGACATTGCTTCTATGAGCGCCTGAGGCATTCCTTCTACTCTTGAGGGAAGGACAAATACTCTTGCAGAATCAATCTTTTTTATTTTTTCTTTGATATCATATATTGGCTCTGAAATTAATATTCTGTCAGATATGTGAAGTTCATTTATCATTGATTTAATTTTATTAAAATATTCTTCTTCTCTTGGACCTACAATTTCAATTTTTATTTTTTTATCTTTAATAAAAGGCACTGCTGCAATAAGGGTCTCAACTTTTTTCTTAGGAGATATTCTGCTAAAAAAAAGAATTTTATTTTCTTCTCTTGTTTGTTGTTTTAAATTAAAAAATTCCATAGGTATACCATTTGGAATATAAACTATATTCTCTTTTGGAGCTCCTGCTTTGATTAGATAAGGTATTTCCCAATGAGAAATTGCTAATATTTTATCAAATTTTTTAAGGCTCATTGGACCTATAAATCTGTCATAAAATTTAACAATTATTGTTGCTAATTTAGAACGAGTAATATTTCCTTCTACAAATGGGGCATGGGTTACAAGAAATAATTTTACTTTTTTTCCCCTCTGCCTTAGCTTTTTACTTATTTTAATTGATAAATGCGTATGTGTATGGCGATAATTATGGGTGATTATTATGTCTGGTGAATAATCAAGAGCTTCTTTTTCAAAATCCCAATTCATAAAACTTTCTCCGCCTAATTTTTTTGCTGGAAACCTTAGTATGGATATTCCATTTAATGATTCGTTTTCAGGAAGTATTCTATCTGAGCCTTTTTCAAAATAGGAAGAAAATACTCTTACTTCATAACCTCTTTTAACTAATTCTAAGGATTCTTGTTTTACTCTTGCCCATACTCCACACCCACCTGATGAATAAGGGCATATTTCTAGTATTTTTAGTTTGGGCATATTATTTTATCACTTCTAATTTAAAATATAAATCCTGAACAGGAAGAAATTTCCTTAAAATTATTTCATGTATTTTTGGAAATAGATTTGAAATTCCCTGAAATATTTTAAAAACACTTCCATAGATTATTTTTCTTTCAATTATGTTAAATCTTGCTTTTGTGTAAAAATTATAATCAAAATCTTTTG
Organism: Candidatus Pacearchaeota archaeon; assembly: GCA_018304045.1. Lineage (GTDB taxonomy): Archaea > Nanobdellota > Nanobdellia > Pacearchaeales > GW2011-AR1 > ARS1285. Next base: position 16,180 of record JAGVWZ010000009.1, read on the forward strand.
TAAAGTAGTCCATGGAATAGTAGGAGAAAAAAATTCTATGGGTTGGATCTTTAAAAGCTCCTAGAGAAGCAAAATGAGGAACTCTTATTTCAATTATTGCATTATTTTTGCATATCCTATGTATTTCTTCCATTACTTTTATAAGATTTTCAAGATGCTCTAATGTTGAAATTGAAATAATATATTCAAAAGAATTATCTTTAAATGGCCATGGAAATTTATCCAGATTATGAACTATATCTACTCCTGGAAGTTTGACAGAATCAAGATTAATAAATCCTTGTCTTATGTCTGTTCCACATCCTAAGTGAAGTTTATTAGACTTATTTATCATGGAATAATTGATGAAAAGAGGTTTAAAATATTATCGGAACTAGGTTATAATAATACATAAAAACTTTTAAAGGGTTTTAAACATTTCATAAATATGAGAAGACTATCAGATTCTGCACAAAGATTAGAAGGACAAAAAATGTTTCAAATACTTGCAAAAGCAAAGGAACTTGAAAGAGAGGGAAAAAGCATACTTCATTTTGAAATTGGAGACCCTGATTTTGGAACTCCTCAAAATATTGTAAATGCAGCTTATTCTGCACTTAGAAATGGGGAAACTCATTATACAACTTCTTCTGGAATTTTGGAGTTAAAGGTTGCTGCTGCTGATGTAACTGTAAGATCTAGAGGATTTAGGCCTGAATTAAATCAATTGCTTGTAACTCCTGGTGCAAATTCTCAAATATATTATGCTTTTTCATGTGCTGTTAATCCTGGAGAAGAAGTAATTATTCCAGACCCTAGTTTTGTTTCCTATAGATCAATATTAAATTTTCTTGGAATAAAGCCAGTTGGAATTCAATTAAAAGAAGAAAATGAATTTAGATTAAATCCTGATGATGTTAGAAAAGCTGTAACTGATAAAACTAGGATGATAGTTATTAATTCTCCACACAATCCAACTGGTTCTGTAATGACTGAAGATGAAATTTCAGAAATATATAGAATAGCTGAAGAAAGAGATATTTATTTACTTAGCGATGAAATCTATGCTAGAATGAAATATCATGATTCAAATTCTAAGTCTTGTTCTCCAAGCAAATTTGACCATTGTAGAGAAAGAACTATTGTTGTAAATGGGTTTAGCAAGTCCTATGCAATGACTGGTTGGAGACTTGGAATTGTTACAGCACCTGCTGATTTAACTGAAAAAATGGGGCTGTTACTTGAAACAACAACTTCCTGTGTTTCTCCATTTGTACAAAAAGCAGGAGTAGAGGCATTGAGGGGAAGTCAAGAACCAATATTTGCAATGATTGAAGAATTTAGAAAAAGAAGAGATTTAGCTATTGTTGGATTAAATGAATTACCTGGTGTAAAATGTGTCAAACCTCAAGGTGCATTTTATGCTTTTCCAAATATAACTAAAACAGGGTTAGATAGCTATGGTTTTGCAAATCTTATGTTAGAAGAAGCAGGTGTTGCTCTTTGTCCTGGACCTTTTTTTGGAAAACATGGTGAAGGATATGTTAGACTTTGCTATGCTAATTCTCTTGAAAATATACAAAGAGGAATTGAGCGAATGCAGGATGTTCTCAGAAGTAGATAGTAAATCATAATTAAGTTTAAAAAGAAAATCAAGCTGGATTTTTTATGAGAGTCTCAGATTATATTGCAGATTTTATAGCTAACCAAGGGGTGAAACATCCATTTTTAATAACTGGGGGGGCTGTTTTTGGATTAGTTGATGGAGTTGCTCATCATCCAAAATTAGATTATATTTGCACTGAAAATGAACAAGGGGCTGCAATGGCTGCTGATGCATACTCAAGAATTAATAATAATTTGGGTGTTGCTATTTCTACAAGTGGACCTGGTGCTACAAATCTGATTACAGGTGTTTGCTGTGCTTGGTATGATTCAATTCCAACTTTATTTTTAACAGGACAGGTTTCTTCTGGAAAATTAAGAGGAGATTCTCAAGTAAGGCAATTAGGATTTCAAGAAACAGACACTGTTGCATTGTTTAGTTCTATAACTAAATATTCTAGTCAAGTTAGAGATCCAAAAGAAATAAGATATGAATTAGAAAAAGCAACTCATCTTGCTAGAAGTGGAAGACCAGGACCTGTTCATCTTGATATTCCAAATGATGTTCAAAGAACTGAAGTAAATCCTGCAGAATTAAGAGGATATAGTCCTGAAAGAAGAACTGTTGATTATGAAGGTTTAGGAAGAAAAGTTGCACAAGCACTAGACATGCTAGATGGGGCGGAAAGACCTTTGATTATTTTAGGTGCAGGAGTTAGACTTGCTAAGTCTGAAAAAAGAGCGCGAGCACTTGTTGAAAGATTAAATATTCCTGTTGCATTAACCTGGGCTACTAAAGATTTTCTTCCCTATGACCATCCATTGGTTATTGAAGGTTTTGGTGTTTCATCAGGAAGATATGGAAATTTTGCAGTACAAAATGCAGATATGATTTTAGCAATAGGAACTAGACTAGATACCCATGAATCAAGTAATTTAGCTTTATTTGCAAAAGGAGCTAGAAAAGTTATTGTAGATATTGATAAACATGAACTTGAAAAATTTCCAATAGGTGGAATGGAACCAGAAGTTGTAATAAATAATGATGTTGTTGATTTTTTAAATGCTGTAGAATATTTATCTAGAAATTCTTCTCCAAGAAATTTAAAAGAATGGCTTGGAAAAATAAATCATTGGAAAGAAAAATATCCTATTTGTCCTGCAGAATGTTTTCAACAAAAAGGAACTGTGAATCCCTATGCATTTATGGATGTTTTATCAAGACAATCAAAAGAAGGAGATATTATAATCACTGATGCTGGAGCTACTTTAACTTGGACAATGCAGGGATTTAGAATAAAAGAAGGCCAAAGATTGATAACTGCATTTAATAATTCTCCAATGGGATATTCGCTTCCTGCTGCAATAGGTGCATATTTTGCTTCTGGAAAACCAATTGTCTGTACAATGGGAGATGGCTCAATGCAAATGAATGTGCAAGAACTTGCAACTGTTAGACATCATAATATTCCTGCAAAACTGTTTATATTTGATAATAAGGGTTATGGCATGATTCGTCAAACATTGGACACTTATATGGGAAGTAGATATGCTGCTGTAGATAACCAAACAAAACTTCCTGCCCCTAATTTAAGAAAAGTAGCAGAGGCCTATGGAATTCCTACTTCTGAAATAAGAGATAATAGTGGATTAGAAGATGGTATAAGACATGTTTTAGAATATGATGGACCTATTGTTTGCAATGTCAATATAGATCAGAATGAAAGAATTCAACCTAAATTAATTCCTGGAAAGTCTTTAGAAGAATTAGCTCCAAGATTATCTGATGAAGAATTAGCAAGAGAAATGATTATTCCCGGGGAGAAAAAATGACTAAAGCAATGTTTATAACAAAAGGTGAAGAACATTATCCTCCAATGGGAATTATGCAACTTTCTGCTGCTGCAAAACAAAACGGGCATGAAACCTGTGTTGCCTTGACTTCAATAGAAGATGTATGGCAGAGAATAGATGAAGAAAGGCCTGATGTTGTTGCATATAGTGGTTCAACAGGAGAACATAGGGCTTATTTTGAAATCAATAGGGAAGTTAGAAAAAAACATCCTAGAATAAAATCAATAATGGGTGGACCTCATGCAACTTTTTTTCCTGAAAAAACATTGAGTAATGCAAGACTAAATGCTGTTTGCATTGGTGAAGGTGATTTAGCTTTTTCTAGATTTTTAGATAGGGTTGGAGAAGGAAGAGATTTTTCAGATGTAAATAATTTAATGACAAATCCCTTACAAAGACCTCAGTTAGATCCTCTTGTACAGGATTTAGATAGTTTACCTTTTCCAGACAGAGGACTTTTTTTTGATAGAGGAGATGCAGGACAAAACCCATTAAAACATTTTTTTATTTCAAGAGGATGTCCCTATAGCTGTACCTATTGTTTTAATGATAGTTTTAGAAAAATGTATCCTGGAGAAAGATATGTTAGAAGGAGAAGTGTTGATAGTGTTCTTGAAGAAATAGATGAAGTTGGAGCAAGATGGCCTATGAAATTTATAAAATTCTATGATGATATTTTTTCATTAAAAGTAGATGATTGGCTAAAAGAGTTTGCAGATAAATATCCAAAGCAAGTTGGACTTCCTTTTTTTGCATTACTGAGGGCAAATTTAGTTACAGATGAAATGGCTGATTTATTAAAACAATCTGGATGCCATGCAATAAGTATGTCTATTGAAGCTGCAAATCCAAGAATTAGGGAAGAGATATTGCAAAGAAAAATGACAAATGAACAAATAATTGCTGCATACAGGGCATTTGGACAAAGAGGAATTGCAATACAAAGCAATAATATTCTTGGACTTCCTACATCTACAATTGAAGATGATATTGCTACTCTTGATTTAAATATTGAATGTGGAAAATATGCAAGGGTTATGGCTGAATTTGGAACAGCACATCCTTATCCTGGAACAGCACTGGGAGATTATTGCCAAAAACATGGATTGTATGATTCTGGAAGTGGATTTTTTGATATGCATCAATCTTATCAAACAGAATCCCCATTGAATTGCTTTACTCCAATGGAAAAAAGAATGCAGAGAAACTTGACTATGCTTGGACCTGTTGCTGTCAGGTTTCCAAGATTAAGAAATTTAATTGTAGATCATTTAATAAAATTGCCTACAAATCCTGTATTTTTTACTGCTTTTGATTTAAATAAGGCAACAGGTTATATGCAACATATTTATCAAATGGAGAGGAGCTGGGGAGATTATGCAAAAGTATTATACAGAAGTTTTAGAAAAAATTGGTTTAAAAGAATGGGGGAGAAGGTAGATGCCAAATAAAGATGTTCAAGAATATTTTCCACAAATAACTTGTCCTCCAAGAAGAATACCCCATAATGGAAATAATACTTTATTTGAAGTAAATACTGAAACTGGGAGATATATTTTTAAACAATATTTTGGACATTATGAGTCCTGGCAAAGAGGAATTTCTGAATTTAATGCACTTTCTTTTTTATGGGAGAATGGTTTTAGAAATATTCCTCAACCCATAAAATTTTATGAACCTGATGTAGGAATATATAAATTTATTGAAGGCAAACCAATTGCTGGAAAAGATGTCAATGCTGAAGATATAAAAAATGCAGCTGAATTTTTAGCTAGACTCCATGATCTTGGAGAAAAAGATAAAGAAAGATTTGGCCCTGCAAGTTCTGCATGTTTATGTTTAGGAGATTATTTAGGGGTTGTTGATAGAAGATATGCAAGAGTTTCTGGATTTGTTAATCAAGATACTCCTGAAAAAACAAGAAGATTTGTTTTAGAAGATGTTTCTAGAAAAATAGAAGATGTTAAAGCCAAATTTGGAAGAGATTCAAGGAGTTTGGATTTAGAAATCCAACTTACTTTAGGGCAACAGGTTTTAACTCCTGCGGATTTTGGTTTTCATAATGTTTTAAAAAATGGAAATCAATATTCATATATTGATTTTGAATATTTTGGAAGAGATGATCCTGCTAGACAATTATTAGATTTTGTTCACCATGGTAGTTCTAAGGAAATAGGCAGAGAATTGAAAGAATTATTTTTAAAAGAATATTTAGAAAGAATTAGTCCTGCACAAAGAGTTAGCAGAGATAGACTGGAATTACTTGATCCATTAATTCAGCTTACTTGGGTGTTAATATGTTTAAATGCTGTTAATAGTGATTATAATGTTCATTTGGAAAATAGAAAAGAACTTGCTGAAAAAAGAATAGCAGAAGCAGAGGAAAGATTAGGGGCTATAAAATGATAAAATATTCTTCTGGTTTATTGGATTTTCATACTCATTCTACTTTCTCTGATGGTTCTTTAACACCTAGTCAACTTGTTTCAGAAGCAAAAAAAACAGGAGTTAGTGCCATGGCATTGACAGACCATAACACTATTTCTGGACTTGAAGAATTTCAAGCTGCTTGTAGAAAAGAAGATGTTTTTCCAATTCCTCTAGGAGTTGAAATTTATGCAGAACTTCCTTCAGAGATTGTTACTCCTGAAGATAATAGAGCCCCTGATTTAGTAATACTTGGAAAAAATGTGAATCCTAAACCACTTTATGACTATGAACAAAATCTATTAAAATATTTTAGAGAAGTTTTTCTTTTTGAGAGTGTAAGAAAATTAGAAGTTCTTGGTTTTAAATTTCCTAGGGAAAAAGTAAGGGAACAATATGAAATTCTTCAAAGAGAACTTCAATCTCCTCCAAAAATACTCCATGATTTCATTGGATTACCTGGCAATAGGGAGGTTTTTTTAAGATATCTTCAAGAACATGAAATAAATGATGAGATTGCTGGAAGAGAAATAAGTTTTATGAATAAATATCTTTTTGCAATTGGAAGACCTGCATATGTTGATAGAATTTCTGGTTTTAATGTTTCAGATGCAATTGTTCTTGCGCATAATATGAATGGAAAATTATTTGTTGCTCATCCTGGTGGAAGATTTTTTGGTGCATTAAGACCTGAGATTATTGATTACTATGTTCAAGCAGGTATAGATGGTTTAGAGGTTAGAAATTATTTTAATAGTAATGAACAAAATTCAAATTTTGATGAACTTGCTAGGAAACATGGGTTAATAAGAAGTGGAGGATCTGATTATCATGGAGCAAATGGGATTTCAAAAATAGGAATTTATGATGTTCCGGATAATCAAGTTCCTAAAGAAGTTTTGGAAGAGCTTGTTGATAATTTACCTAATTGAACATATAAATATTTTTAAATGAATAAATAGTTTATTTTTTAAGAGAAAACAAGAAATGGGTGAAGAAAAAATAAAATTGCCTGGAGAAGTGAATTATGTTGAAGCATATCTTACTTTAAGATGTAATTTTGCATGTCCTTATTGCATTAATGATAGATCTAAAATTGTAAGAGTCATGAATGAACTTCCTGCTGATGAATGGGCAAATGCATTGAATAGAATTGATTTTGGTAATGTTTCTTTAACCTTGGGTGGTGGAGAACCAACTATGCATAAAGAATTCTATGGATTACTTGAAATACTTAGGCCTGAAATAAGTGTTGACCTTTTGACTAATCTTTCATTTGATATTGGAGAATTTGTTGAAAGAGTTAAACCTAATAGATTTGGCAGAGGAACAAATCCTGCATATAGATCTATAAGGGTAAGTTATCACCCTAAAAAAATGGTTGCTGAAGAACTTGTAGAAAGAGTTCAGGGGCTGCAGGATAGAGGATTTTCAATAGGAATTTTTGGAATAAGTCATCCTGAAAATAGCGAGCCTAACATGCAAATGTCAGAGGTGGCTAGAAGGGCAGGAGTTTATTTTTTTATTAAAGATTTTTTAGGAGATTATGATGGACAAAGATTTGGTTATTTTAAATATCCTGCTGGATTAGATGATGTAAAAAAACAAGCAGCATGCAGAACAAGAGATTTATTGATTGCTCCTGATGGTCAGGTGTATAAATGTCATAGAGATCTTTATTCAAGAGAATCTCCAGTTGGAAATATTACTGATAAAAATTTTAGGCCTGAGTTTAAATTCAGGGATTGTTCTAACTATGGATTATGCAATCCTTGTGATGTTAAATTAAAAACAAATAGATTCTTACAATCAGGCAACTGTCAAGTGGAAATAGAACCAAAAGCAAATGCTTAAAATCACTAAACTTTTTAGGATTATATGAAAAAACAGATTGTTTTTATTGAATACACCCCATCTGTTCCAACTATTAAAATAGCAAGAACTCTTAAACTTACTGGAAATTATGAAACAATATTAGTATCATTTAGAAAAAAAGAGGAGGAATTTCTCGGAAAAGCATTTGATAGAGTTATTTTTATTAATCTTACTCATAAATTAAATAAGAAAAATATTATTAATTTTTTTAAAAATATATTTAGTAAAGGAACTAGAAATGCATTGAAAGAATTAAGGGCATTGGACCCATATATTTTTCAAATAACAGGACCTGATCTTTTCACATTAATTTCAACATCATTAATAAATAAAAAAAGTGCAAGAATTTATTTTGCCTATGATATATGGAAATTTTTTGAAAAAAAATGGTCTTTTAAAAATATTGGAATTAAAGAATTATTTCAAAAAGTTATTGAGAAAAGATTTTTCAATATTTGTGATGGAATTCTTCACAAAGGTCCTGAAGATGAATTCAAATATTTAGATTATAAAATTTCTGTTCCATCTTTATGTTTTTATCCAGGATGTTTGGATGAATGGATAATTCCTGTTAAAAAAAATAAGAAAATAAAAAATATAAAACTTGTTTATGCTGGTGGGCCATTGGCTGCTTGGAATGGAAGAGTTGCTTTTATAGATGTTACTAAAGAAATAACAAAACAAGGAATATATTTTTCTACTTCAAGTAAGCCAATAATTGAAAAAGATTCTGAGATTTTCTTTGATGAAGAAAAAAGAAATCCTTATTTTAAATTTGGAGAAAGGGGCAGGTCTGAGTATTTTAGTAAAAATATTTCAAAGTATGATTATGGGATAATCCCTGATTTTTTTGATACCTCTATAATAAATCCCCTTTGGCCAAAAACTTCAATGGCAAACAAACTATTCACTTACATTGAAGCAGGCATTCCAATAATCATAAATGAACAAAGTGAAGTTATGGCAGATGTTGTTAAGAATAATAGCATTGGCATAGTTATAAAATATGAAGAATTAAAAAATCTTAAAAAAATTATACTTAAAAAAGATTATAATAAATTATTAAAAAATATGAAGAAAACACAGGAAAGGTACAGGCTTAGTAAAAATATACATTTGATTGAAGAATTCTATGAAAAATGCTATAATTTAAAGCATATAAAATAAAATAAATATCTTTAAATATAAAATAAAAAGCATGACATAATGGGAAAAGAGAGTATTCCAGATATGGATTTATGCAAATTAGCATATCATCCAGAAAGAGTTGCTGAATGGAAACAAACAGGCGATTGTTTTCCAGTTTATGTGGAAGTTGGACCTACTAATAGATGTAATCATAATTGTATGTTTTGTGCATTGGATTGGGTTGAAAGAGGAGAAATTAGAATTGATAAAAAAGTTTTATGTAAAAACTTAGAAGACATGGCTAGAAGTGGCGTGGAATCTGTGATGTTTGCTGGAGAAGGTGAACCACTTGCACATCCAAATGCACAAAAATTTGTTCAAGAAGCAAGAAAAAATAATATGGAAGTTTATCTAACAACAAACGGAGTTTTATTAACTAGAAAACGTGTTGAAGAAATTATTCCATATTTATCTTGGATAAGATTTAGTGTTGATGCTGGAACAAGAGAATCCTATGGAAAAATTCATAGAACAAGGGAGGAAGACTTTGATAGGGTTTGGAGGAATATAGGGGATTGTGTTGATGTTGGAAGAACAAGTACTAGGGGATTCAATGTAAGTGTACAGACTCTTCTTTTATCTGAAAATATTGGGGAAATTGAAAGATTAGCAGAATTATGCAAGCAAAATGGTGTGAGCAATCTTCAAGTTAAGCCCTATTCTCACCATCCAGATAGTAAAAATGATTTATCTGTAGATTTGGAATCTGCACAGCGGTTGGGTGAAAGATTAAAAAGATTTGAAGATGGAACTTTTAGGGTTTTTTATAGGGGAAAATCTGTTGAAAGACTTACTTCTGAGAAAGGATATAGCGAATGTTTGGGACTTCCTTTTTTTGCACTTATTGATGCTAGTGGAAATGTTTTACCATGTAATTTGTTTTATGAAAAACCTGAATTTTATTATGGAAATATTAATCACCAAATGTTTTCAGAATTATGGAAAGGTGATAAAAGGAAGCAAGTTCTTGAAAGATTAAGACAACAGGGAATAGGAGGTTGTAGGGATGGATGTAGGCTAGATCCAAGTAATAGATACCTAAGCATAGTAAAAAATCCAGGGGCTTATTACAGGGGATTATGATACTTTTATTTTTCTAATTTTTGTTTTTAACCTTGCATAACTATCTTTTAATTTTCTTGTTCTACTATAATATCTGTAGGCTAATCTTTGAACTGCACTTACTAAAACAAACCTCATGTGGCAATCCCTGCAAAATAGATGAAATCCATAGGTAAATTGATTTGATATAAAACAATTTTTGTATTTTATTTCTTTTTTGCAATAGGGGCATTTAACTAATAAAGTGTATATTTTTGAAGAGGTTTTTTTTATTTTTAATGGACGAACAAATTTTGCATATTTACTAAATAATATAAGAATTGCTCTGTCTAATTCTTTTAATTCCTCATTTGTCATTTTGTCAGTCATATTTATTCTTGCATCAGAACCCATTTTATTTTGAATAAAATCTATTTTATCTTTTATTAATCCTTTTTTTACACAATGAAAATAAATATCACTTCCAGGATAGGGTTCTACAAAACCCAATGAAATCTGCGCTTGCGCATTTTTCTTCCAATAATTAAGAGTTTCTTTTGCTGTTTCTTTTGTCTCTGCTATATCACCAAAAATAAAATTTCCCTGAATACCTATTTTTGATTTCAAAGTTTCTTTGAATGCAAAATCTATTTTTTCAGGAGTTATTGGCTTTCTCATGCTCTTCAAAACTATTGGAGAAAAACTTTCAAAACCATAGCTAATTATTTCACAACCTGATTCTTTCATTATCTTTAACATTTCTGCATCAACACTATTTACAATTAATTGGCAATGCCATTTTAATGTTCTTCCTACTTCTTTTGATAAAATTTTTATTTCCTTGCAGAATTCATACAATCTTTCTTTATTTGCAGAAAAACAATCATCATAAATCATTATATTATTTATATTATATTTTTTAACATTTTCCCTTAGCTCCTTTATTACATCTTTTATTGATCTGGCTCTAAATCTCATGTCATGCCAGCAAAATGTGCAATTGAATGGACATCCTCTGCTTGCTAAAATTGGATAGGTTCTTGGAAAATCAAATGCTTGAAAATTCCAATTTTCATTACAACGCATATTATCTAATTGAATATCAAATCCAATTCCATCAAAATCTGGATATGGAATTGACTCTATATCTTTTATAGGTTCTCTTGGTTCTGTAAACTTTGCTTTTCCATTTTCCCTGAAAATTATTCCTTTAACTTTTGAAATATTTTTACTTTTGTTTTTAAGTGAATCAACAAGCTCTTTAATTGTTTCTTCTCCTTCTCCAAGAACTGCAAAATCTGTTTCCAATGAATTAAACATTAATAATGGTTCACTGGTTATTATTGGTCCACCTGTTACAAAAAGAGGTTTGGAAGGATGATTATGAACTGTTTTTATTATTGTCTTTAATTGGGCATAGAGAAATGCATTTCCTCCGCTTCCGACTAAACCATACTTTTTTTTATCTAAAGTTTTGTGAACTAATTCTTCTACAGTTCCTTTTAGATGATTTAAGTTAACACAATTAACAGAATGTCCTGCTTTTTTTAATGTGGAAGATATGTAAGCTAAACCAAGTGGGAAATTATAAGAATAATCTGGATTAATACTGTGATTATATTTTGGGATTAATAGCAGTATGTTCATGTTTTTAAGATTAATGAAGATATTTATAAAGATTTATATAAAATTTGTTTATTGTTTAATTGGAGAAAGCCTTTATTTTATTCTTTTTATCTTGGTCTTTTAAGTTTTTTATTATTGCCTGCAGGATAAATTTATTTCCAGATAATATCTTAAACAAAAGAGCTATTGGATAAAGCGTAAAGAATTTTTTTTGCAACTTTAATGAAAGTAGTTGAAAAAGAAAAATAAACTCAAAAGATTTTTTCATTGTTTCATAATCTTTCGCACTTATCTTCTTTAGTCTTAATAAAGGAAAAGAAATAAATGCTGTGTTTTCTTTATTAATAAAGTCTATTATTTTTCCATTATATATTTCTTTTATAAAATCTAAATTATTAATAAAAAAATCTTTGGTCATCATTATTTGACTAAGATCAAGAAATGAATTAAAATCTTCTTTTGAAAGAGTATTCATTGTTGTGTCCCACTTAAAATAAAGATAATCCCCTAGGTATTTTGAATTGACATAATAATTACAACAGCTTATTTGTTTTTTTGTTTTTTCCAGTGAATAGATTTGAAGATATTCTCTAAATTCCATGTCTTCTGAATTTTTTGTTTTAAAGTATATATAATCAAAATCTTTTATTTTTTCAATTATTTTTTCTTTTTCTTTTTTTAAATCTTCAACTGATAATGAAATTGCTTTGTGTCTTATTTTTGGAAGATTATTGTGTCTTATTTTTGGAAGACTGGTTATTATTTTATCTAGGTCTTTGTCCAAAGAATAGGTACTTCTTATTTTTTTATAAGTAATATTTGCTATTTTTTCTCTTTCTTTTTCATGTTTAAGATAATAATTTATTTTTTCAAGCAAATCCTCTCTATCTTGGTACATGATTATTTCTTTTCCTTCTTTGAGCAAGCGAGGATATTCATCACAATATCCTGTAAGAACAAAGGTTTTACAAGAACTCCCTTCAAAGAACTTTCCTTTCATATGCGGAATTCCAAAATGATTATGAGAAAAACATAGAGTAATCTTACTTTGATTTATTACTTCTACCATTTTATCAGAGTCTAGTGCTCCTTTGTATATTTCCTTAAATTCTGGATAATTATCCCATCCCCATCCAAAAAGAGTTAATTTAACTCCTTTATCTTTTAGAAATTTTATTAATTCATATCTTTCAGACTCACTTGTTTTTGGATGACCTATAAAGGTTACATCATATTCTTTTTTTAAGTTTAAATGTCTAAAATACTTGGTATTAAGTCCTAAGGTAAAGAAAATGTTTTTAATCCCATCTTTTTTATACTCTTTTAAATATTTTCTTTGAAATACTAATCCTAAATCTAAAAATAATATATAGTATCTTGAAAATGCTTCAAATGCAGCATCATCATCTCCAAAATATAACATTGTTTTTGTATTAGGCGAAATCTCCCTAATCTTTAACAAAGTACTAAGATAGAATTCTTCGTTTCTCACACACATAAAAATAAAATCTGGTTTTTCTCGTTCAACTACCTCAAGAAACATCTGATTCATCTTATCTTTTCCATATTTGAAGTAGTTAAATTTAGGGTCAAAGGCAATAAGATTATTGCAATGTCTTTCTAGGGCAAGATACCAATTAGGATAAAGAAAATAATACTTATTAGGAGTCTCTGCGAATAGAATTTTATTTACCTTTTTCATAGTATATTCAAGCCTTATTTTAAAAAATTATTGGCTTAAAAATATATGTATACTCTTGAATAGGAAGAACTCTCAAAAGAAAAAGTATATTATTCAGAATAGAATTGTTTATAAATAAATTTTTTTATAGGGTATTATGAGAATAGAATTTGGAGATTTAAAATTAGGTGAAAGTGCAAGAAGGCATATTGATGATGTTCTAAGAACAAGTTGGGTTTCTGCAGGTCCAAAGGTTGCTGCATTTGAAGAAGGATGGGGAAAATTATTTGGATATAAACATAATGTTGCAATGGATAATGGAACAAGTGCTGATATGGCTTGTTGCATGACTCTTTATGATTTAGTGGGGGCTGAGAGGGGGGATGAAATAATTGCTCCGGCTCTAGCTTTTGCAGCTGTTGGAAATTCTATTGTTGCTGCAGGATTTAGGCCTTCTTTTGTTGATGTTAGGAAAGAAACATTAAATATTGATGCAACAAAAATTGAAGAAAAAATAACTCATAGAACAAGAGCTATAATAGCGGTTCATACAATGGGAAAACCATGTGCAATGGATCCTATAATGGAACTTGCAAAAAAATATGGATTAAAAGTAATTGAAGATTCTTGTGAAGCTCATGGTGCAAAATATAATGGAAAATATGTTGGACATTTCGGAGATATGGCTGCTTTTAGTTTTTATGCTGCTCATCTTATATGTTGCGGAGAAGGGGGAATGGTATCTACAAATGATTCGCAGGTAGCAGAATTATTAAATTCAGTTAGATCTCATGGAAGAAAACCAGATAGTTTATATTTTGATCACTTAAGATTTGGATTAAATTTTAAAATGAATGATTTGGAAGCTGCAATTGGACTTTCTCAAATAGAGCAATTCAGAGAAATATTTGATACAAGAAAAAAGAACCTTCTTTATCTAATGGATAGGACACTGGATTTACAAGATATTGCATATTTTAATACAGAATCTCCAAATGAAGAAGTAACTGCTCATGCATTTAGTGTTACATTAAAAGACCCTAAATTAGATGCTCAAAGATTAGCTGAATTTTTAGAATCAAATGATATAAAATGTAAAAGAAATTTTGGAAGCATGCCGACTCAACATAGGGCTTTTGAATTCTTAGGTCATAGATTAGGGGAATTTCCAGAGGCAGAATATATTGGAAACAATGGGATTCATTTTGGTTGCCACCAATATTTAACAAAAGATGATTTGGATTTTGTTTCTGATAAATTACATGAATATTTTGCAACAGCTAGATAAAATAAGATTATTCTTTAAGTTTGATTATTGTTAATGTAAAAAGTATATAAAATAATTACAAGTAATTATTAATATCAATTAGATATAGGCTTAAAATGTAGGATATTAAGCTAAATATTTAATAAAAATATTAGGATTATTCTTTTGGAGTCCAGACTTCTACTCCTCTTGAATCAAATCCAAAATCCATTGGCTCCCCTCCTTCATTTCTTAATGCTCTTGATAATCTGTTCCTATATTCAGATGGATGATAAAATAAAAGATAGCCTCCTCCTCCAGAACCTAAAAGTTTTCCTCCAGATGCTCCTGCCTTTATTCCTGATTCATACAAATGATCAATTTCTGGATTAGAAATTCCTTGACTCATCTCTCTCTTGTATTTCCAAGACTCATGGAGCAATTCCCCTATTCCTTGAAGATTTCCTGTTAACAAAATATCTTTAATATTTATTGCAATATCTTTTAGTCTTCCTAATTTTAAGGCAACTTCTTCTTCATCCATTGCTCTTTCTAATACTCTTTGCTGAGTTCCTGAAAAATGTTGTTTTCCAACATAGCAGAGAGTTAGATGGGATTCTAATTCCCGAATTGTTGTTTCTTTTAATCTTAAAGGGTAGATTATTCTTCTATCTTTACTAAATTCCATGAAATTAAATCCTCCTGTTGATGCTGCATATTGATCTTGTAATCCCCCTGGAATACCTAATTCATCTCTTTCAGCACGATAGGCAATATCTGCAACTTTACTATCTGCATATTCTACTCCTTGTAATTGGCTAATAAGTTTAGCTAATAGCACTGCTAAGCTTGCAGAAGAACCAAGGCCTCTTCCAGGAGGAATATCATTGGAAAGATGAAGATCTAACCCAAAATTAGGATTCATTAATTTTACAACTGCTTTTACTAAATCAAAATTACCATCATAGTTCATTTTTCTTGGATCAAATACAAATTCACTATCACAAAAATCAGAATCTATAACTATTTTAGAATCTGCTCTTTTTCTTGCTGTTCCATGGCAATATTTATTTATGGTTGTGCTTATGACCACGCCTCCGTACTTTTCAAAATAATTTGGAAGATCTGTTCCTCCTCCTGAAAAACTTATTCTTAAAGGAGATTTTCCTCTGACAATAGGGAATGCATTTGGTTCTAATTCTTCAGATCTAAATCTTATGTCAACTAATGTCCCCTGATTATCTATAACTGGAAGATGTCGTGTTCCTGAAAGGAGCATTTGATGTATTTGTTCTTCTGTATAACCTTCTCTTGCTACTTTCTCAAGATCAGTTATCATTGCTTGAGAAACAGGAGCATCTATATTTCCTCCTTGGGTTAAATATAACCTTGCGATTCTGTCATTAAAACTTCCTAAAAGTTTTTTATCTGGACCAACAATCAATACTGATTCTTTTCCTCTTTCTGCCATTAATGTCCATGCATCTCTCACACTTAATCCTGGAGAAATCATAAAGTCATCTAAACTATCTCTTTTAAATTGAGCATAGGTTTCTGGCCTTCCTATGTCTATAAAATATCCATCATCAACGCAACCAAATAATCTTCTTTCATTTGCTAATCTTGGAAAAACTTCTCTTTCTAAAGAAGAATTTACTTCAGGAGACATATAATCAAATATTTCCGGAGTAAAAACATAAACACCTCTATTAATTAATCCTGGTTGACTCTTAGTTTTTTCAATAAAATCAACAACATTATCTCCATTTAAAATAACTTGGCCATAGTGAGAAGTATCTGGAGAATTAAAAAGGCCCATTGTTGCAATTCCTCTTTTAGATGCATGAAATTCTAAAAAACTTTTTAAATCTATTTTAGAAAAAGAATCTCCATTTAAAACTAAAAAATCTCCTTGATGATACCTTTCTGTTTTTTTAATTGCTCCGGCAGTTCCAAGAGGAGTTTCTTCTTCAGAATAGGTTATGTCCACACCCATTTTTTTTCCATTGCCAAAATAAGATTTTATTGTGTCAGCCATGTAGTGAACACAAAGCACAATGTCTTCAATACCTTGTTCCCTAAGCCATCTTATTTGATGTTCAAGAAATGGTTTTCCTGCAATCAATGCCATTGGTTTTGGCACATCTCTGACTACTTCTCTTAATCTTGTTCCAAATCCTCCTGCAAGAATCATTGCTTTCATTTAGTAAGATATCTTTTATGACATATTGAGTTTTTCAGTCATTTTGAATTAGAAATTTTGAACCGCAGCTATTACTGATTGTTCATCTATTCCAGCTGCTCTATGCAATGCATCTCTTCCATATTTGTAAATATATTTGTCGTTTATTCCAATTCTTTTAAGTTGAGTTGGAAGCCTGTTATCACAAATTGCTTCTGCAACAATACTTCCAAGTCCTCCTGCAAGAAGATGTTCTTCTAAGGAAACAACTCTTTTGTATTGAGAAAGTGCTTGTACAAATTCAGGCGATATTTGTTTTGGCCTGTATAAATCAATTACTCCAACATCTAAATTTCCTACTTTTGATGCTACATCAAGTGCTCTATGAACCATGTTTCCTGTTGAAACAATTGCTAAATCACTTCCTTTTCTTAATTCTGCAAAACCTTGATTTACATCTTCATCATCACCATAGATTAAAGGTACTTTTTGTCTTTCTAATCTTAAATAACATGGATGTTGAGAATTATAGGTATATCTAGCACATTTTCCAGCTATAACACTATCTGAAGGAGAAAGGATTTCAAGTCCTGGTAAGGCTCTCATTATGCTTATGTCCTCTGTTGTATGGTGAGTTGGTCCTGAATCTTCATAGCCAAAGCCAGCTCCAACACCAATTAATGTTAAAGGAGTTTTCATTAAACTTGCATCTACTTTTGTAAATTCATGACATCTTGAAGTTATGAATGGTGCAATTGCATAAGTATAAACTTTTTTTCCTTCATTTGCAAGTCCTGTTGCAACAGCAATCATATTATGTTCTGCAATTCCAACATTGATAAATCTATTTCCAAAATCTCTTCGAAATCTATCTAGTGCAGGAGCACCCATGTCTGCTGATAAAACCATTACATGTGGATCTTCTCTAGCTATCTCATAGAGATTCATAAAAAAAGCATCTCTCATTGATATATTTTTTAAAGATATTTTCTCGTCGCCCATCTTTGTACCTCCTCTGAATATTCTCCTAATTGTCCTTTTGCTTTAACACCTTCTTCTCCAAGAGGAGCTAGTCCATGCCATCTTGCAACACTTTCTATAAATTCAATTCCTTTACCTTTTACTGTGTCTGCTACTATTGCTAATGGTTTTTCTGTTTTTCTAGTTCTTACATCTTCAAGAGCACTACAAATTTCTTCTATTGAATGTCCATTAATTTTTCTAACATCCCAGCCAAAGGATTTAAATTTTTCATCAAAAGGATTAAGTTTTACAATTTCTTCTGTTGCACCCATCACTCCATATCCGTTTCTGTCTACAATTGCAGTTAAATTATTTAATCTATGGTGAGCAGCAAACATTGCAGCTTCCCAAACAGAACCTTCATAACATTCTGCATCACCCATTAAAACAAAAGTATGATAATCTTTTAAACCCATTTTTGCAGCAAGTGCAACTCCAGAACCAATTCCTAATCCATGGCCTAGAGAACCCATGGTGTATTCTACTCCAGGAATATCTCCTTGTAAGTGAACTCCAAAATGACCTTCTCCTGTTGCAAAACCATCTAGCCAATCTTTTGGAAAAAAACCTAAATCAGCTAATACATTATAGAGTATGGGACTTGCTTGGCCTTTGCTTAAAATAAATCTGTCTCTATCTTCCCATTTTGGATTTTGTGGATCATACCTCATAATTCCTCCTTGATAAAGTGCTGTTAAGAGTTCTGCACAGGAAAAAGAAGAAGTTACATGCCCTGTCCTGGCCCTTATACACATGTCAAGAGTATTTTGACGAATCTCATTTGTTTTTCTATAAAGATCTGCTATTTTAGGTCCAGGTATATTACTCATTTTTTATTCACTAATTTTATTAAATCAGAAAAATATTGTTTTTAAAGATTGTTAGTCAAAATAATATATATTAATCTTCTAAAATTCTCCTTTTTATTCTTGTTTTTGTCATTAATTCAATATGTTCCCTTGCTGGAATACCAAATTTTCTTTCAATCATTGCTAAATAATCAGGATTTGTAAAATATTTATTAAATGCATTATCTCTAAATCTTAGTACTTCTGCTGCACTTAAAAAATTTGTTGGAAGTGGTTTGCAATCATAGGAATGTTGAGAATATCCTATCCAAGAATCTGGAAGAGCTACTCCTCTTTGCACTGCATCTGAAAATAATTGAGAACCTGGGTAGGCCATTGCACAATAAAGATTTACAAATTCACAATTTAATTCTTGTGCAAAATCTAATGTTTCTTGCATTGTTCCTTGTGTATCTTCTGGAAATCCAAACATATAATTTCCAATAATATTAATTCCATTATCTCCAACTACTTTTCTTACTTTTCTTATATCGTCTTTTAGAAATCTTCCTTTTTGAGCATGTTGTCTTACTTCATCATTTCCAGCTTCAAATCCATAGCAGAACCAATTAAAACCAGCTTCTTTTAATTTTTTTAAATGAGCTTCTTGAGTTGTGTCTACTCTTGAATATGCCCAGATATTTAAATCAAGTCCTCTTTCTTGAATTCCATCACAAATTCCAACATAATGTTTGGGATTAAACAAAAACATTTCATCAATTATTTTTATCACTTCTACACCATATTTTTCTTGCAGAGTAGTTAATTGATTTACAACCCATTCTGGACTCCAATTTCTTATTCTGTGTTCTCCTCCAAAAGTTGCACTAATTGAACAGAAATTACATTCGTATGGACAACCCATGCTTGTTGAAATAGAAGCATATTTTTTTCTAGATTCAAAATCATCTAAGCACTGCCAATTATGTGCTTTATATCTTCCCATAGGTAATAAATCCCAGGCAACATCTCCTAATTCTCTTGTTAAATCAGATATATTTGCAGCACGAGGATTACTTTGTATTAATCCCCTATCTTTCCACCATAGTCCTGGAATTTCCCTTAAGGGTTTAGATTGCAATAATCCTAATACTGTATTAAATCCTTCTCCTTCTCCAACATAATCGCAGGCTTCTTCTTCAAGAGTTCTTCTTGGAAGAGCTGATGGATGCAATCCTGTTAATAATATTCTTCTGTGAGGATTTGTTTGTTTTATTTGTCTGCATAATTCTCCTACGCTTCCCATTAATTGAGTCGATGCTGCTGGTTGCTGACCATAGACTACAATATTTACTAATTGTGGATCATAATCTTCTACTCTTTCAACACTTTCTTCCATTGATAAATTTTCAGCATTTGCATCTAAAATTTTTGGATCAAAACCTCTTTGTCTTACAAAACCTGCTGTTAGTGCTTGCCAAAAAGGAGGTTCTATTGCAGAATAGTCTTTACTTAATTCCTGATAAACTTTTTTCTTAGCTCCGCCAACATTTATTAATAATAAATCTAATTTTTTTGTCATTGGTTTATATCTCCTTAGTTAGTTAAAAACATTATTATAATTATTTGTTATCAAAGACTTGGATCATTTCTACAATAGTCTAACAAATGATTAACACTTTGTTCAAAAGTATACCTTGGTTTCCAACCTGTTTCTCTTCTAAACTTAGTTGTATCTGGAATTTGTAAAGTTACATCTGTAGGCCTAAGAAGTTTTGGATCGATTCTTGATGGAATTGGGCATTTTGCTAAACTTTTTAAAACATCTAAAAATTCTCCTACTTTAATTACAGTATCTCCCCCTATATTATATACTTCTCCTGGTTTTCCTTTTTCAGTAGCATACCAATAGGATTCCATTGCATCTCTAACATCAATCATTGTTCGAACAGAATCAAGATTACCATGTAATAATTCTGGTTGATGCCCTCTTTCAATCCTGACAACCTGTCTTGCAAATGCAGTTGAAAATAAATCAGTTCTTCTTGGATTTAAATAAGAAAACATCCTTGTCCTGATAACATTTAAACCATAATTCTCATAATAAACACTGCCGAGTAAATCCTGTGTTGTTTTTGAAACAGCATAGGGATTTGCAGGAGCTATTGGACATTCTTCTATGATTGGAACATTTTCAGGTTTAACAAGACCATATACTTCAGAAGTACTGCATAATTGAATTATTGGATGAATATCTGTACATTTAATTGCTTCTAAAAGATTTGCAGTTCCCATTATATTATTTTGTAAAACTGAAAGTGGAACATCAAAACAAGCTCTTACATTTGCATGTGCTGCTAAATGAAAAATATAATCTGGATTTATTTCATTTAATCTCCTGAATACTGAACTAAAATCATTTAAATCACATTCATGAACCTGAACTTTATCTGCAATTGCTTCAAGATTTTTATTAGAAGTAGTACTATGCCATCTTGAAATCCCATGCACTTCTATTTCTGGATGACTTTCAACAAGATATTCTGCAAGATAGCTTCCTCCAGAACCTGTTATTCCAGTTATTAACGCCCTTTTCATAGTAGGAGTTAAAAAAGATTGATTTTTAAAGATTGTTATGATGCTCTACAGGGTTAAATTCTCTAAGAATATAATTAATGAATTAGTGATTTGTGAGACTTAATAATTTTCTTTTAATTGAATTAAATATCATAAAATCATTTTTATCAAAACATCCAGTAAATAGTATTAAAATAATATAAGCTATTGCAAAGGTAATACCTATAATTAACAGAATAAATAGATTTACACTTATAACTTTACTTATAATATAAACTGGAATCACCAATATCATTGTGACTATGAAAATCTTTATCATATCTCTTTTAAATGGAATTATTGAAATATAATGTCTCACTTGTAACACTAACAATATATTAAATATGATGACAGATATCATTGTTGCAATTGCTGCACCTGTGATTCCATAGGAATTATCAATAAATCCTATTGTTTTCATAGGAATCAATATAAGGTTTAAAACTAAATTAATAACAGACGCGAGGATTATATCAAATAAAATAAGTTTTGATTTTCCAATCATTAACAGAAGATTATTAGATATTGAAAATAGAGAAAAGAACAGGCATGATATTGAAAGGAATCTAAGGGCATTTTCAGCAACTAAATATTCTGGCCCAAATAAAATGTTAATAAATACTCCTGGAAAAAGAATTATTAAGACAAGCATTGGAAGGTTGATTATCCAAACCCATTTTCCTACTTGTTTGCTTAGGTCTTCAATCAAAGATAATTTTTTTTGAGAATAATACTTTGTTACTAATGGAAAAAAAAGCTGAATAAAAATTTCTGAGGATAGCGTGAGTATTGCAGCTATTGGAAGTGCAGCATTATAAAACCCTACTTCTCTTACTCCTTTAAAATATCCTATTAAAAAAGAATCAATCCAATAAAAGAGACTTGAAACAACTCCAAAAAACATTATTGACCAAGAATATGAAAATAAATTTTTGAATAGTTTTTTTCCTTTTTCCCCTAAATTTGATTTTTTGAATATTTCTGGAAATTTGAATTTGCAATAAAAATAAGCTGATAAAAATACTATCAGAGTTCCGATAAAAAATGAAGAAATAACTGCCCCATTTTTTAATCCTATCCATATTAATAAAGCAAGCACTATTAATTTTGAAGCATTTTGAACAATATTGAATATGAAAGAGTATGCTGAAATTTTTTCATAGGCGCGTATTATTGCTAAAAAAAGACTTGAAAAAATCCATATTGGCAAAAGAATGCTAAAAATTCTAAGATAAATTATTAATTCTGAATTATGAAATATATTAATAGAAAGATATCTAGAAAACAAAAACAATAGAACTGCTGCTGAAATTGAAGAAATTAATAATATTAGTGATGTTTTTCTAAAAAGATGATTTATTTTACCCTTGCTATTCTTTAATCTATAAAAAGAAATATATCTTAATAATCCTTCTGCAAGACCTAATGAAAAAAATGCTGCAAACAATCCTAAAATCATAGACGCTAAAGAAAAAAGACCATATACTTCTGAGCCTAAATATCTTGCAATCAGTATTCTATAAAGATATGTTACTACCTTGGATATAACTATTCCAAAAAATACTATAAAAGATGTTTTTACTAATAATTTTAAAGAATCATCCAGTGCTATTGCTTTATTTTTTTTTGTTTCTTTCATGTTTGTAAATAATATAAATATTCAAGTATAAAAAGTAAAAACCCCTTTAATTAACTTACTATCTCTCCTTGCTCAATTTCTCTAAAGTTAAATACAAACTTAATAAAAAATTTCTGTTATCTGATTTTATATAAAACATTTCCCTAGCACCCATTCTATCAAAACTCTTGCAGAATCTTTCATAGTATTCTGGATTGGTTTTATTTGGTTCTAAATTTTTTCCAAAATCCCAACTAGATGCTTTAATATCATTTACTACTATTAAAAAATCATTTATAGTTTTATTATCTTGGAGTTTAGTATTTCTTGCCATTGAAAGAGCTTTTTCAAAAATCATTGGGGACATAATTGCAGAGCCTATTGAAATATAAACCCCTCCTTCTAAATTAGAAACACTTTCTACAAATTTCAGAAAATCAATTTCAGAAGTTTTTCCTATTGAAGCTCCATCTGATAATGGATGAGTATAAATTATATCATATCCAAATCCTGGATGTATTGTAAATGGTATTTTATTAAAAAATGCAGATTCTTGTATACTAAACTGTTTAAATGGATGAATTAATTTGAAGTTTTCTGTTATTTTATGGTTTTTTAATTTATTTAATAGAGAGATATTATTTATTTCTGGAATTATTATTTCTTCTTTATGAATCATCTCTCCTATGGATTCACCATAACCTTTTTCCCTTAAAGCTCCGGATATTAATGCAAGATTAATGTATTTTCCTGTTTCTTCCCAGATTCCAAATTGACCTGAGATGATATTTTCCCTTACATCTTCTTCTGATTTTCCAATGAATGAAAATTCCCAATCATGAATTGAACCTGCTCCGTTTGTGGCTAAATGTGTAACATATCTTTTTTCAATCATTTTTCTTAATATAGGAGAAAGTCCATTTTTAATTAAATGAGCTCCAAAAGCTATAATTATAGATTTATTGTTCTTCTTTGCATCTAAAATATTTTCAGCCATAATCTCTATTTTTTTATCATCTATTAAATCAAAATTCTCATATTTATCTTCATTCATTGCTATCTTAATTATGTCAGATTTACTTTTCCTTTCTAAAATAGATTTAAATTTTATTTTTTCTCGATTAAATAATTTATTATTCAGAATTACCTTTGAACATTCAAGTAAATCTTTGAATTTTTTTAGATTATCCTCTTTATTATATTTTGAATCAATTAATAGGGTTCTACACCCTGCAGTTTCTCCCATTTCAATGTCTTTTAATTTATCCCCAATCATCCAGGATTCTCTTAAATTAATAGAATAATCTTTTTCAGCTTGTTTAAGAAAGAGAATGTTTGGTTTTCTACAGATACAATTTTCTTCTGGAGAATGTGGACAAAAATAAACTTTTTCAATAATTATTTTTTCTTTTTTAAATATTTCTAACATATGTTCATTTAATTTATTAAATTCATCTAGAGAATAATATCCTCTCCCTATTCCAGATTGATTTGTTACTATAAATAATTTGAAGCCATTTGATTGCAGAATTCTTAGGGATTCAAAAACATTTGGAAGAAACTCAAAATCTTGAATTTTTGAAACATAACCTGTGTCCTTATTTATAACCCCGTCCCTATCCAAAAATACAGCCTTATTTTTCATTGTTTTCTTTTATTTTTTTAATTGTATTTGTTGTGGATTTGTTTGGGACGTTAATGCCTAAGATTATTTTTCCATTATAACTTTCAACTACTTTTCTTTCTTCTTGATTTATGGTGTTTATATTGTAATCCCCCCCTTTAACATAGAAATCTGGTTTTAATATTGCTAAGTAATCCTTAACACCTTGATAGGGATATATGATAACATAGTCTATAAATCCCATTCCAGCAAGTATTTCTGCTCTGTCTAATTCTGTGTTGATTGGTCTTTCAGGACCTTTTAATCTTCTTATAGAATCATCAGAATCTATTCCCACAATTAAAATATCTCCTAATTTTTTTGCTTCTTTTAAATATTTTAAATGACCTATGTGGAGAATATCAAAACATCCATTGGTCCAAACTATTTTTTTATTTTTTATTTTATAATCATGAACGAGTTTTTTTAGTTCTTCTAATTCAACAATTTTTCTTTCTTTAGATGCAATCCTACTCCTTAATTCACTTAATAATACTGAATAGGTTCCTTTTTTTTCAACTGCTATTCCTGCTGCATAGTTTGCAATTATTGCTGCTTCTTCCAAAGAAGCTTTTGAAGAAATTGCTAATGAAAGTGTGGCTATGACTGTATCTCCTGCACCGCTAACATCATAAACCTCTCTTGCAAAAGTAGGAATCTCCACTAAATTTTCTTTTGAAAAAATAAGCATTCCTTTTTCACCTATAGTAATAAGTATGTTTGAATCTAATTCATCCATTAATTTTTTTCCAGCTTCTTTTATATCGCTTAGTCCTGTCATTTCTTTTGCTTCTTTTTCATTTGGTTTTATTAAAAAAAATCCTTTAAAGAGATGAATGTGTTTTGGCTTAGTATCTACTATTGTTTTTGATTTAAAGGGGAAGATTAAATCAACTAAATCTTTTGTTATTGTTCCTTTGAGATAATCAGAGACTATTATAATATCTGATTTTTCTGCTTCGCTTAATATTTTTTTCTTTGTTTCTTTTGAAAAAAATTTTTCATTTATATCTTCTTGATCCATTCTTATTATTTGCTGATTTTTGCAACAAATTCTTGATTTGGTTATTGTTGAATGATTTTCATCCAAAGAACAATTAATATTCTTTTCTTTACATAATTTTTTTAATATTTCTGCATGATTATCTTTTCCAACAAAAGCAAATAAAGTAACATTTCCTTTTAATGAAACTATATTTGAAGCTACATTTCCAGAACCACCTAAATCATAGGTTTCATCAGTTACATTTAAAATTGGAACTGGTGCTTCAGGACTAATCCTTGAAATATTTCCATAGACATATTTATCTAGAATTAAATCTCCAATTACTAATATTTTTTTATTTTCAAAACTTGACATTATTTTATCAAAACCATTCATATTAAACCTGCCTCTACTTTATCTGCTAGATTATGTATTAAAAATAATTGTATTTCCTGTATTCTTGCTGTTTCTTCAGATCTTGATTTAATTATAAAATCTGAAACTCCTTCAAGTTTATTTGATTTGTTTCCTGTAAAAGATATTACAATGCATTTTAGTTCTTTTGCTGTTTTTGCAGCATTAACAAGATTTTCTGAATTTCCAGATGTTGTTAATAATATTAAAATGTCCCCTGATTTTGCTAATCCTTCTATTTGTCTTGAGAAAATCTGTGAAAAAGAGTAATCATTTGAACATGCTGTTAAAACAGATGTATCTGTGGTTAAGGAGATTGCAGGAATTGATTTTCTTTCTCTTTTAAAACGAATTATTAATTCAGCTGCAAAATGCTGAGATTCTGCTGCAGAACCGCCGTTCCCACAAATCATAATTTTATTTCCATTTTTAACTGAGTCTATTATTATATTTGCTATTTCTTCTATTTTGTCTGATTCAAATTTTAAGGTTTCTTCTAAACCAGAAATAAGGTTTTTGGCATTATTTAACATAAAATCAATATTAGTAAGTTATTTAAAAATATTGCGATTCAATAGTACTTTTCTTTATTAGAGATTAGGTAGTTTATAAGACTAAATTCTCTTAAATAAAGCTCTTTTTCATTGTAAAGATCAATTAAATCTAGAATTGAATGAAATATCATTCCAATAGATATCCAAAAAAATTCAATCCAAACATAGCTCAATAATAGGACAAATATCAAAAACTCCAGGGTATGAAAAATCATTAGTGTTTTCTTTTTCTTTTTTAAGTGTTTTAAGAAATAAAATGCATTTTTCAAATGAAAATCTTCATGTTTAATAATATACCATAAATAATGATCAAAATCTATTAAAAAAGATGCTAGGAAAACTAATGTGCAATTGAAAATATCCAGGCCAATTACATATAGGATTATTGAAAATATTGCTCCAAAAAAAATATGAACTTTAGGTAACATTACTCTTTTATGATTAATTTTATTATTTCAGAGAAAGCAGGCCTTGTTATTAATATTCCTACACAAACTCCTATTAATGTTGTTAATGCAAACCCTTTTAACATTCCAGCACCTGCCCAGAATAATGGTAACATTGCAACTACAACTAATGCAAACGCACTTAAAATTATAAAAAATGCATTTTTTACCCTTTCTTTTAGGCTTGTGTTTTTATTTGATTCGGCTTCATCCATAATTAAAATCTGATCATTCACCCCAGTACCCATTCCTGCAATTATTCCAGCTATTGAAGCTGCATCTAAATTCCACTTGATTAAAGCAGCTATTGCAAGTGTTATGAACATTTCTGAAAACATTGTCAATATCACTGCTAAAGTAACTTTTATTTTTCTGAATTTAAAAAATATCATTAATGAAACAATTAAAAAAACAATTAGGCCTAATAAGATTAAATTTTTTGTAAATTCTTTTCCTAAAACAGGAGAAATTGTATCTATTTTGACTATTTCTAATTTAAATGGGAGGCTTCCTGTTATAAGGATTGTTTGTAATTTTTTCATATTATTTGTTGCATCATCATAGGCTTCTTTTCTGGTTATTCCTTTTCCAGAACCTTGGATTGAAATTTGAGTTGTTTCTCTTCCTTTAAGATCTCTTGAAATAGATAAAGAATCAACTAGACTATCGTCTAGATATAAATCTAATTTTTGGCTTAAATATTCTGGATTTGTTGGATCTGTTGAAAGATTAGAAGTTATTGCTGCTTGTCTTTTAGCAGCTATTTCACTTAAGGTTATTGCAAATCTAAAAGAACATGCTTCTTCTCCATTATATGTATCACATGCATAGATTCCAGATTGCTCACCTGTTCTTGCAACATAGGTTATGTCTTCTTCTCCACCAATAAACACTGTGTCATTTCCAATTTTTGCTTCAAACTTACCTTGTTTTGAAACAAGGTCCTCTATATCTGTTGGTGTTGCTCCTGCAATTTCTATTAACATAAAATTATTTCCTGATAAGTCTGAAACTTGTTTAACAGATACATCTGCAATTCCAAATTCATTTAATCTATTACTTGTAACTGAGATCAGGTCATTTAATTCATTAGAGTTAAGAGATTTATTTTCTGCTTTTACAAGAGCTCGTGCTCCTCCACTTAAATCTAAACCTGTTTTGATTTTTGTATTAGGAATATTTGCAACAGTTACTCTTGGAGGTTCATCTGTGAATAGGACAAACTCTGAATCTTTTGTTGTTATTGCTAAAGAGGTTTTATTAGTTGTTGGAAATATAGAATTTATTATTTTTGAATAATCTTCTAAACTTTTAACTGCATTTCCATTTACAGATTGGATTATCATGTTAGTCCTTAAACCTTGATCAAAGGCTGTTGAGTTTTTCTCTACACTCTTGATAACAACTCCTGTTTCAAAACTTGGAGATATAACTAAAGCAGATGCTATGAGAACTATTATCAATAGCCATATTTTCCAAGATAGTTTGGGGAATTTCATTGTATTTATTAATTCCCCAATCCTCCAAAAATATTTTTTATTCTAATTTTTGCAGTTTTAGGGAATTTCATTGTATTTTTTTGTAATCACAATACCATTTAATTATGCTAGCATTTGTTAACCAGGTGTTAAGTAAATCTGCAATTAGGCCTAGGGCTAAAATAAAGAAGATCTGTCTAAAAGAATCTGGCAAACCAGATACAATAAAAAATGCAGGAAGAACTGCAAAAAGTGCAGTCATTGTCATGAAAGAACCTGTTTTAAATGCTCGAAATATTCTTTTGTTTAATGTACTACCTTTTGTTCTTATTGCCCTTGTTGTAAGCAAAATATCTGTATCAACTGAATAACCAATCAACATTAAAAATGCAGCTATTCCTGCTGCTGAAATTCTCATTCCTAAAAAGTCTATTAATGCTAAAGGCATGATAATATCTCCAAAAACTGCAAAAATTACTGCTAAACTTGGAAGAAATGTTCTAAATATTATAAAAATAGTTATTGACATTAGTATGAAGGATATTATTAATGCTATTATTAATTGTTTGTAAAAACTATTGCTTAAAGATGGTCCTGTAAACTCGACACTAGAATTTTCATTTGTTAATTCATAACCTAAAATTTTTTGTATTTCTGGTTTAATATTTTCTGGTTTTGCAGAGGTTTCTATAATCAAAGAAACTGGTTTTCCAGTTGTTATGTCAGTTAAACTTCTTGTGCTTATGTCTGGAAATTTTTCTTTTAATTGAGATTCTAAGTTTCCTGAATCTATATTTCCCAGGAGAGTTATTGTTGTTCCACCTGATAATGAAACATCTTTTAACATTATATCATTATGTTGAGAGTAAAAATATCCAAGATAGGCCATTGACACTAAGATTAATATGATTGGTATTACTAATAATTTTTTGTACCACTTATCGTACCAATCTTTTACTTCTGTATTTTCCATTTTAATAAAATAGTGAGAAAAGGCGGTTTTATAAGTCTTTTGATAAAAAGACTTATTGCGTATCTAAATCATGAATAGTGAGATTTTATTAATTGTTCATAAATTCGCATTTTTAGTAATTGAAAATTCCCTGCTAAAATAAAATGCGCCGGCCTACCCGACCAACTCATTTTTTAATCAGCCAGTATTTAAGGATCAAATTATATTTAGAATAACCTTAAAAAATGCGCCGGCCGGGTCCTCAACAATTTATATGATAAATTCTTGGGAACCCCAATTCTCCCTAAATCGAATTGAAGTAATTGAAAATTCCCTGCCAAAATAAAATGCGCCGGCCGGGAATTGAACCCGGGCCAACTGGTTGGAAGCCAATTGTTCTACCACTAAACCACCAGCGCATATTTTTTAAATAATCTGTTTGGTTTTTTAAATGTTTGGAAGCGCGCTCGGGAGGATTTGAACCCCCGACCTTCGGCTTAGGATGCCACCGCTCTATCCAGGCTGAGCTACGAGCGCAATTTTATCTAAATGCTTTTTATTGGATGACCCAATTAGTTTCATCCATTTATTTAACTGTATGCTTCCTTTTAAGATTATTTGTTGGTTTGGAAAACGAGATTTATTTAATTGAACTTTGAAACCTTCTTTTATCAAAGATTCATAAATCTGATTAATTAAAATGGGTGATTTCATAGTAATATTTAAACAAGGATAATTATTTCCTACAGGAGTCTTATCAAAATAAAAAGATCCATCTGTATCGAAGATTCCTCTTAAAACATGTTTAATTGAATCAAAACCTAATGAATAAATTTTATTGGAAATTTTTAAGTCTATTTTTTACCAATAGGAAATCCTAATTCGGTATTTAGATAATTTAGAAAAGATTTATGGGCAAAATTTAGCTCTATAGAATTATATTTGGGGCGGTCTTTAAGATAAGCTCTTCTATTA
The DNA here is from genome assembly GCA_018304045.1 of Candidatus Pacearchaeota archaeon. Lineage (GTDB taxonomy): Archaea > Nanobdellota > Nanobdellia > Pacearchaeales > GW2011-AR1 > ARS1285. The sequence goes on from JAGVWZ010000009.1 coordinate 46,396, forward strand.
AATAAATTCAATATATTGTTTTTTAAATAAAGAAAGAAATCTCTGTCTAAAGAATAATGTCCACTTATCCCAATTAAGTAAGTTATTTTATTTTTATATTTTAATTTGCTTATCCAACCATCCCCTAAAAGAACTCCATAAAATTCTAAAAATAAAGAATTTTTTATATCTGGTAAAATGAATTCATTATAATCTCTCTTTGATTTTTTACCACCATTACTTTGTCGTTTACTAATCTCTTTCAGCCCATATTTTTTAATCAATATTTTGTAAGTTTTCTTTCCTCCTTTTTTCTTCCCCCAAGAGTCTTCTTGCTTATCTATAATTTTTAAATGTGAAGTTATCTCTACAGGTATAAATTTTTCTGGAAGGTATCTTTTTGGATTGTATCTCCATTCCCCCAAGGTACTTGAGGGAATACTCATTAATTTAGATAAATTCGATAAGTTATAACAGTTGGTTTTATTTTTAAGGTAATTAAACAAATAAATTCTAGAATCTTTATCTAAAAGTACTCTCATAAAAATAGTAAGTTACCCGATTATATAAATATTTCCCTAACCTTCTAAGCTAACCATGTAAACCATACAATTATTATTTCAAAATTAGAAAATGCAGGGAGTAGGAATCGAACCTACGAAGGCACTAAGCCAACAGATTTTGAGTCTGTCGCCTTTGACCGCTTGGCTATCCCTGCTTAAAAAACCTAATTATAATAGGTATAAAAAGTTTTATAAAGCCTTATTTTATGATATAAATGAAGACGACCATAGTAACTTGGAAACACCTGTTCCCATTCCGAACACAGAAGTTAAGCTTGTTACGTTGTTGGTTATAGTTTCCTAACGGAAGTGAACCCAAGAAGTTGTCTTCACCTTTAAATTATATTGATAGATATCATAGGAAAACTAAAATTATTATACCTATAAGATGCATGAGTTGTGGAAAGCCAATTGGAAATTCTTGGGAAGAATTTAAAACAAGAGTTGAAAAAGGTGAAGATAGTAAAAAAGTTCTTGAAGATTTAGGATTAGAAAGATTTTGCTGCAGAGCAATGTTTTTAGGACAAGTTGATACTTTAGAATTAATTAATAAGTTTAAGAAATTCTAATTGAGAATTATTATAGTTTAAATCTTCGGGGGGGGCGTTGAACCTCTAATTTTATATAACTCCTTTTCTAAGAATTATTATGAAATCTACGCTTTCCAAACAAGAAATCAATGAAAAGATTAAGGAAGTTTTTTCAAAAAATGCAAGTAGGGAAGATATAAGAAAAATCAAAAAACTTGTCAGTTCTAAAAATATTAAACTTAAAGAATATAAAAATAAATTTTGTAAAAAATGTTTTTCTTTATTTAATTCCAATAATTCCAAAATTAGGATAAAGAAAGGATTTAAAACAATTATATGTAAATGTGGAAGTATCAGCAGATACAAATTAAAATGAAATATGAATGTTGTGAATGTAAAAGAATTTTGAATATTGGAGATATGATTGTTAGTTCTAACCAAAATCAATTTTTTTGTTTAAGTGAACATGCTCCTTTAGAAGAAGATTCTTGTGCTAGAAAATATGTTGAAAGAACAAAAGATTTTTCAATGAGCTATTTTTTTGCAAGATTGGATAAATAAAATGGCAAAACCTTTTCCAAAACTTTCAGGTAAGTTAGTCCTTGCACCTATGCATGACATAACTAATATTGCATTTAGATTAATGTGTAAAAAATATGGGGCTTCTCTTGTTAATACTGAACTCCTAAGTGCAAATGCACTTGCAATAAAAAACAATGCTGTAATAAAACTTGCAAAAACTTGTAAGGAAGAAAAGCCTGTTGCATGTCAGATTTTTTCAAATAATACTAAGAATATAGTTATTGCTGCAAAATTAATGGAAAAATATTTTGATATAATTGATATTAATTTTGGTTGTCCTTCAGATAAAATAATGAAACAAGGAAGTGGTGGATATTTACTTAAAAGAAAGAAAAAGATTGGAGAAATTATAAAAAAAGTGAGCAAATCTATTGAGAAACCTTTGAGTGTAAAAATAAGACTTGGTTTTGATAAAAATGAAGGTGCGGAAATAGCAAAAATATGTAAGAAAAATAATGTAAGTGCAATTACAGTTCATGCAAGAACAGTAAAACAAGGCTATAGTGGAAAAGCTGATTGGGATTCTATTAAAAAAATAAAAGAGAGTGTCGATATACCGATTATAGGCAATGGCGATGTAAGATGTGGAATTGATGCTGAAAAAATGTTAAAAGAAACAGGTTGTGACTATGTTATGATTGGCAGAGCTGCAATAGGAAATCCATTTATTTTTAAGGAGATTGACCACTACCTTAAAACAGGTGAAATTATAAAACAAACAAAAGAAGAAAAAATAAAAGATTATTTTGAATATATTGAATACGCAAAAAGTTTTAATATTTTTAGTGTTAAAGATGCAAAGCAAAAGGCAATTGAATTTACAAAAGGAATTGTTGGAAGCAGCAAACTCAGACAAAAATTAAATAGAGTTAAGAGTTGGGAAGAAATTGAAAGTGTTTTTAACATTTTCAAAACTTTGCCTTAAGAAGTAAGGCTTCAAAAATAGAAAGAGAGATGAATGGATTATTGGAAATAGATTAAATCACAAATCTTAAAAAGGGTTTATTCCATTAGAATTTGGAAAGAGTTCTTGATATTTAAAATGATAAAGAAAAAACCAATTTTGGAACCTGTAAAAAATGGAAGAGAAGAAATAATCCAACTTAAAGACTTGTGCAAGAGATATAAAATGGGTGAAGAAATAATACAGGCTGTTTGTGATGTAAATGTTAGTATTTACAAAGGAGATTTTGTTGCTATTGTTGGACCTAGTGGAAGTGGAAAGAGCACTATGATGAATATGGTTGGTGCTCTTGATTTAGCTAGTCAAGGAGATATCTTTTTAGATAAAATAGATATTGAACATTTAAGTGAATCTAAACTTGCTCAGATAAGAGGTAAAAGAATTGGTTTTATTTTTCAGACATTTAATCTTATTCCTACTTTAAATGCTCTTGAAAATGTTGCATTGCCTATGATTTTTCAAGGGATTCCAAGAAATAGGAGGATTGAAAGGGCAAAAAAGCTACTTGTGGATGTTAAATTAAGCCATAGGATGTATCATCTTCCAAATGAGCTATCTGGGGGAGAAAGACAAAGAGTTGCAATTGCAAGAGCTCTTGCAAATGATCCTGAAGTGATACTTGCTGATGAACCTACTGGAAATTTAGATAGCAAAACTGGAGAAGAAATAATGGATATGTTTATGGATTTAAACAATAAAGGAAAAACAGTAATTATGATTACCCATGACCATGAATTAGCTAAAAGAGCTAAGCGAATAATAAGGTTAAAGGATGGAAGAGTAATAAGCCAAGAATAAATCGCAAGGCTTAAAAAGCCCATCATCTATGGAAAATAGAGGGGATGATAGCAAGTTCAGAAGAAGTTCTGAAGGCTTAACCTCGGAAGCTTATTCTGAGATAATAAATGGATAATACAGAAAATGACAATAGAACAAACATTTCAAATTCAATGTAAGGGAAGATCAAGCAGCGATAGATTAGATATATTGGAACAACCTGTTGATGTAAGAGTAAGGATTTATCAGAGAGAAGGTTCAAATATGATATCAAGTGATGTCTCTTGTCCATATAATACTGGAGCCCATGGAGATAGATGCTCTGCTGGAAATGAAAGAGATTCAATATGTCCATATGCTTGGGATATACCTTATGCGCTAGATACTAAAGGTTTGGATAATAAATCTCCTTAATATTAAAATGAAAAAAACAATAACAATATTCATACTTGGAATCTACATATTTAGTTTAATTAGCATGGCAAATGCATTGATTATAAATTCTGTTTCAACTTCTCCTGATCAGGTTGCTCCTGGTGAAACTTCTAGAATTAGTATCAATATAAAAAATAATGAGGAACTTGATATTGAAAATGTTGTTGTTAGTTTAGACTTTACAACTGTTCCTTTTGCGCCATATAATTCTGGAAGTGATTATACTATAAGCGAAATTTTAGAAAGCAAGACAAAATCTGCTGAATTCGATGTAATCGCCTTAAACAATGCTGCTTCTGGAATTTATAAAATTCCTGTTAAAATAGAATATAGGGAAAGTGGGCAAGCAGATGGAACTCCAAACAAAGTTAAAAGTTCTTTAATAAGTATAATGATAAATTCAAAACCGATTTTAGATGTTAGTTCTGAAGATGGTGTTTTATTGAAAAATCAAAAAAGCAAAGTTAGCCTTAAAATTGTAAATAAAGGACTTTCTGATGCTAAATTCTTAGAAATAAATATGCAGGGAAATTCCTACACAACATTAGTATCTCAATCCAAGGTCTATATTGGTGATGTTGATAGTAATGATTTTCAAACAGCTGAATTTGAAATATTTTTTAAAGAGACTAGCCCAAACTCCATTACTCTTTCGGTTACAATAACTTACAAGGATATTTCAAATAAAGAATATACTGAAAATTTTGATGTGCAATTAAAAGTTTATAGTCAAGATCAAGCTGTTCAATTAGGATTAATTCAAAAGAGTTATACTTGGATGATTGTTATTGCTGTAATTATCATTGTTATTCTCTTCTTTGTAATCAGAGCTATAGTTAAAAGAAGAAATAAAAATAACAAGGAATATTAAAATGAAAAATGTTCTACAAACTGCAGGAAATATTGTAACAAATTCTTGGAGATATTTGCCTTTTGGTAGTTTGATAAATCATATGAATGAAATAAAGGATAGGTATAGAATAAACCCCTTTGCTCCGGAAGAAGAATTTATTGATGTTTTAAAAATGTTTGCTCATGTAGGATATCTTCTAATAGCTTTAACTGCTTTATCATCAGAAGTAGATGGTTTCATTAAAACAGGTGAGATAAACCCCCTAACCCAAAACCAAGTTATTTTGCAAAGAACAAAAGAAGCTGAACGAAAAAGAGAAGCTGAAGGGGCGAGATATAACTTTGCCTATGAAAGATTATTTGGAAAAGATGGACTTGCAGATACTGATAAAGATGGGAGAATCAGTCCTGGAGAGAGATTTGAAACATTTAGAAGAATGGGACTTGAGGGACAAGTTCAATTTCCACAACCAAAAATACAAGATTTAGAAAAAGCTGCATTGAGTTATAATCATTAGAAAAATATTAAATGGAACCATCATATACTGCATATCAACTTGGGAAAATTAATCATAAAGATAGAAAGAAATTAATCGACTTATTGCAACACGAAGGAGCAAGAGCGTTTGTAAATTCAGAACATATATTCTTCACTTCAAAAGATCCACCTGCTCCAGTTTTAGCAAAAATGAGTTCAGAATTTGGTCGTCGGGATTATGATTTTTATTTATTTGAGGGTGAAAAATGTTTGATGGGCATACCTGAGATTCATTCTGAGCTCAATCTTAGAGATGATAGAAAAGGCATATATCCGGTAGGCCTTCTTTCTCCTAGAAATCTTCTTCCCCCTAGAATGAGAAAACTAAGTCAAGAAGATATTGAAACTAGAGAAAAAATTCGTAGAGTTTTAAGAGACTATAAATCTTCTTAAAATTTTATTTTGGAGTAAATATGTTAAAAGACCTTTTCTTTATTTCATTGAATAGTATGAAAAAGAGAAAGCTTAGGAGTTGGTTAACTCTTCTTGGAATATTCATTGGAATTGCTGCAGTTGTTTCTCTTATCAGTTTGGGAGATGGTTTAAGAACTGCAATTACAGGGCAATTTGCATCTCTTTCTGCAGATACATTAACTTTTTCAAATGCAGAAACAAGTTTTGGACCTCCTGGAAGCACTGCTGTTAAAAAGATAAATGATAATGATGTTAAATTAATTGAAAGTGTTAGTAATGTTAAAATTGTTATTCCCAGGTTAATAAGGGTTGCAAAAATAGAATACAATAAAGCAGCTAGCTATGGTTATGTGATCAGTATGCCTGAGGACAAGGAAAAAATTGATTTTATTTACACTACAATGAATATTGAAGCTGAACAAGGTAAATTAATTGTTTTAAATGATTATGAAAAAGTGGTTGTTGGAAGTGATTATCTTGATGAAAATAAATTTGGAAAACCAGTAAGAGTTGGAAGCAATATTATAATCCAAGGTAAAAGTTTTGAAGTTATAGGTATATTAAAAAAAGCAAGTACATTTACAATTAATAGTGTTGTTTTAATGCTTGATTCTAATATGAGGGACACCTTAAGCATTTCTAAAGAAGAACATGATATCCTTGCAATAAGAATCAATAGTAAGGAAAATGTTGAATCTGCTGCAATTGCTATTGAAAATAAGATAAGAAAAGATAGAAATGAAAAAAAAGGTGAAGAAGATTTTAAGGTTCAAACACCTCTTCAATCTTTGTCTGCAGTGAATACTGTACTTGATGTTGTGAATATTATTGTTATTGGAATTGCTGCTATTTCTTTATTAATTGGTGGAATTGGAATTGCAAATACAATGTATACTTCTGTTCTTGAAAGAACAAAGGAAATTGGAACAATGAAAGCAATTGGTGCTAAAAATTCAGATATAATGAAAATATTTATTCTAGAGTCCGGAATATTTGGTTTGATTGGCGGTATTTTAGGGGCTATTTTTGGATTATTTTTATCTTGGATTGTTTCTTATAGTGCAAATAGTGCATTTAATCAGAATATTTTGGCATTTAGTATTTCCTGGTCTCTTTTAATTGGAGCAATATTATTTTCATCATTTATTGGAATTGTTGCTGGATTAATTCCAAGTTATAGTGCAAGTAAAATGAAGCCGGTTGATGCTTTGAGGAGTTAAAGAATGAAATTAGATCAATATTTAGAATCAGCAAGAAAATGTCCTAATGAAGTGGTTGTTTTAGATGGGCAAGAGATTGATAGGGTCACTGCCGAACATGGTGTTTATGATAATTATCATGTAGAATTAAAAGGAAGTTTTAATGAATTTGCTGAGAGATTGGTCATGTATTTGGAAAAAATAAAAGGTAGAATTATGGTTCCCAATCCAAGACAAATAACTCATCCTGGAAAACAGTTTTATTATTCTGATGTTGAAAGAGGATTAACTATCCAGATTTTTGATTTTTTACCAATTCTTTCAAAAGCAATATTAGAATCTTATTCTATAGCTAAAGACGTTTTTGATATTGGAGAATTGAATATTTCAATAAGTCTACATCCTGAGAGATCAAATGTTAGAAGATTTAATTCAGGATTATTGGATTTTGTTGAAGAACTTGGAGAATATTGCAGGTCGAGAGGAATTCTTTTTTGCATACCTAAATCAGTTGGATGGGCCGACCATTCTTTAGAAAGAATGGTTTGGAGTCCTGATGAATTAGAAGAGAAAATACAACAGTTAGTAAAATCCAGGGGAGTAATATGATACAAGATTATTTTAATTTAGCTGTAAGAAATTTAATGAAGAAAAGACTTAGGAGTAGCCTAACTATAATAGGAATCTTTATTTCAATTGCTACTATTTTTGTTTTAATTAGTTTATCCATTGGATTAGATGGTGCTGTAAAAGAACAATTCAGACAGTTGGGAAGTGATAAGTTTTTTATAATGCCTCGAGGGCAGGCAGGACCTCCTGGAGCAGGAAGGGCGGTTCAACTTACAATTAAAGATGTAGAAGTCATTGAAAAAATAAATGGAGTAAAAGATGTATCTTATGATACAATTGGAAATGCTAAGGTGGAATTTAATGATGAAATTAGATATTTAATGATAGCTGGAATTCCTTTAGATAAATCTGATGTTTTTATTGAAACAGGTTTTTATAAAATTGATGATGGGAGATTTTTAAAAAAAGGAGATGTTGGTAAAATAATGATTGGAAGCAGGTTTAAGGAGACTCTTTATAAAAAATCTGTTAAGGAAGGCAATAAAATAATAATTAATGGGAAAGAATTTGAGGTTGTTGGAATATTACAAACAATTGGGAATTCTCAAGATGATAGTTTAATTTTTATGGGTTTAGAAGATTTTAAAGAATTATTTAATTCAGAAGACAGAGTTGATCAAATTATTGTTCAAATAAAATCTGGAGAAGATATTAACAAAATTGCGGATAATACTCGAAGAAAATTAATAAGTTTTAGAGGGGTTACTGAAAAAACAAGGGACTTTGAAATAATGACCCCTGAAGAATTATTGAAAAGTTTTGGAGTTGTTTTAAATATAATAACTGCATTTTTATTAGGTATTGCTGGTATTTCTTTATTAGTTGGGGCGGTTGGAATTGCAAATACAATGTATACTTCTGTTCTTGAAAGAACAAAGGAAATTGGAACAATGAAAGCAATTGGTGCTAAAAATTCAGATATACTAATTATTTTTGTTATTGAATCTGGATTACTTGGGTTAATTGGAGGTATTCTTGGAATAATTCTTGGAATCATAGTTGGAAAAATAATAGAATATATTGCTGTTGTTCAACTTGGAACTACTTTGTTGAAAGTTTCTTTTCCCTGGTATTTAATTGCAGGATGTTTATTATTTGCATTTTTATCAGGGGCTATTTCAGGATTATTTCCTGCAAAACAGGCTTCAAAATTAAAACCCGCTGATACTTTGAGGTATGAATAATAGAACATAAAAATTTATAAAGTATATTTATTGATTATTTCTATCAAATAAAAGGTGAAAAATTATGGCAAAATGTACTTATTGTAAATGTTCTCTTCCGGATAGAACTCTTTTTGAGGTTTGTGATTCATGTGGTATAAAGGTTTGGGGTCCAAAAATGTTCAGAGCTATTAAGGGCAATTATGAAGAAGCTGAAGTTAGGGGAGATCTTGACCAGGGTGGAAACGGAAGATAGTTTTTCAAATAGATTATGTGGGCTTTTATTGAATTAAAATGCTTGCAAAGCTTTTTAAAGCATATATTTCTATTGTTTTAGAGAATGGTATTAGTGGATAGTAAACCTATCTTAAATGGCCTTTGAGCACTAAAGAACCTTGATGATTCTTAGATGCTTTTATCTTAATGAAAACAAATTCAAAAACCAGCGAAAACCTTCGGTTTTGACATTGAAGGTTTTTGAGATCCTGAGAATTTAAAAAATTCTCAGTCTGTTAGTTTTTGACAAAACAAACATGAGAAAAAGAAAACAATTACGAACACGTGGAAAATTAAAACTTAGTCATTACTTTCAAGAATTCAAAACAGGAGATAGGGTTGCAGTTATTATGGAATTAGGTGTTAATCCTAAATTTCCAAAACAAATACAAGGAAGATCAGGGGTAATAAAAAATAAACGTGGAAGTTCCTATGTTATAACTATGAATGATTTAAACAAAGAAAAACAATACATTATACATCCAGTTCATCTAAGGAGATTAAATTAAAATGAAAATCATAAATAATTTTCAAATACTCACTTGTTGGGGGACAAGTTTCGTAAAATGATAATTGATAGAACCCCTTTAAACATGGCGGAAGTTGAAGAAATATTAAAAGAAATTCCTGAAAATGAAAAAAAGACTGAAGCAGAAGAATATTTAAAGAAATTTTTAAAGACAAAACCAAAAGAAGAGAGAAAAATCAAAGAAGGATTAGAAAAATTAGATATATTAAAAATAAAAAGAGAACATATTGTAAAGATTATTGATTTAATTCCAGAAGATGCATCTGATTTAAACAAAATATTCGTAGATGTTAGCCTAACAGAGGATGAAACAAATAAAATACTTAATGTTGTTAAAAGCAACAAATAAAAATGACAGAAAAAGAAGAAAACGCTATAGTCCTAGACTATTTACCTTATGGTTATCCATTGGAAAAGAAAATGATGTCTGTAGCTCAAGCATTAGGTGTTAAAAACTTTACATTACTACATCTTATACCTCGAAGAGGTTTAAAATTAGAAGTTGGAGAAATTGTTTATATTGGCGAAGGTAAAAGAGATAAAATATATTATATTTTAGGAAGACTTCCTGGAGATAAATTAACAGAAACAGCTAAGGAACAATTAAAAATAGTAATTGAAAAAGAAATTGCAAATAGTGAACAAAAATTTGTTGATTTTTTTAATAAGGCAGAAGCTATAAACACAAGACTTCATCAGTTTGAATTGCTTCCTGGATTTGGGAAAAAACATACAGAAGCAATACTTTTAGAAAGAAATAAAAAGCCTTTTGAATCTTTGGTAGATTTAAAGGAAAGGGTTGGAAATCTTCCAGATCCTAAAAAATCTATAGAAAGGAGATTTTTAGAAGAAATAACTGAAAAACAAAAATATTATCTTTTCATAACACAATAAAATGGCAGCACCAATAACACAAAAAATAGAATCTAAAGGAAGACCTCCTGAAAAAAAAGAATATTTCACAATAATTAGAATTATGCAAACAGATATTCCTGGAAATAAAAATCTTCTTACAGGGCTTACTTATCTTAAGGGAGTTTCATGGGGAATTTCAAATGCAACTTGTAAGTTGTTAAAATTAGATCCTAGAAAAAAAATTAGTGATCTTACTCCTCAAGAAACTGAAAAAATAGTAAAATTTTTAGATGAAGAAATTTCTAAAAAACTTCCAAAATTTATGTTGAATAGAAGAAAAGATTTTGAAACAGGAGAAGATGTTCATTTAACCGGAACTGATCTTGATATGAAAAGAGAGTTTGATATAAGAAGATTAAAGAAAATAAGATCTTATAGGGGACTTAGACATGCTACAGGTCAACCTACAAGAGGACAGAGGACAAAGAGTCATTTTAGAAATAAAAAGAAAAATAAAGTAGTAGGGGTACAGAAAAAGGCAAATAAACCTAGTAAATAAACACCTAAACTAAAAAAACAAAAACATAAAATGATAAGACGAAGAAAATTTAACAATTTTCATGCCTTATCATTTAACATAAACTAAAAAAACATAAAATGATAAGACGAAGAAAAAAATATTCAAGGCCAAAAAAACCTTTTGATAAACAAAGAATTGAAGCTGAAAATGAATTAATTGAAAAATATGGGTTAAAGAGTAAAAGGGAAATTTGGAAAGCAGATTCTTCAATTGCAAAAATAAGAAATTTGGCAAAAGAATTAATCACCAAAACAGATGAAGAAAAAAATGCATTTATTGAAAGATTACAAAAAAAAGGATATAATGTTCAAATACTCCAGGATGCTCTTGCACTTGATAAAGAAGATTTATTAAAGAGAAGACTACAAACAATAGTTTTCTTAAAAGGATTTGTAAGAACTCCTAAACAAGCTAGGCAATTGATTGTACATAGACATGTCTCTTTGGGAGAAAATATTATTAATATTCCTTCATATAATGTTGATTTAAATGAAGAAAGTGATGTTCGACTAAATATAGTTTTAAAAGTTCCAGAATCAAAAAAATCAAAAATAGAACAAATAAAAGAAGATGTTTTAAATGAAGAAAATAATATTGAGGGGGGATTGATTGAATAATGGTAGAAGAAATGATTGAAAAGGAAATAGAAGTTGAAGAAAAAAAGGAAAAACCAAAGGAAGAAAGAATTGGAATTTTGAACATCTATACTACTTTTAATAATACTATTATTAATCTTACAGACTTGTCTGGAAATACAATTGCTAAATATTCTGGAGGGATGTCTACAAAACAAAGCAGATTAAAGGCAAATCCAACAATTGCAATGTTTGTAGCACAAAGAATTGTTGATGATGCAAAGGACAATGGAATAACTGGATTTTATGTTAAAATAAGGGCTGAAACAGGGCAAGCAAATCCTGGACCTGGTGCACATTCTGCAATAAAAGCATTGACAAGGGCAGGATTTAAAATTATTAGCATAATTGACACAACAAAAATAGCTAGAGGCGGGCCAAAGGCTAAGGGTGGAAGAAGGGGAAGAAGAGTATAAGAAATGGAAGATTTAAAAACGTCCTAAATCTAAAAATAATATAAAATACAAAACAATACAGAAAATTAAGAATTTTCTGTCTGTTCGTTTTTATAAAAAACAAACAACATGATAAAAATAAAAAATTCAAATGAGAAAGAAGGAAAATTAAGTTTTACTACTGATATGTCTACTAGTCTTGCTAATGCAATTAGAAGAAGTGTGCTTGAAATACCTATACTTGCAATTGATGAAGTTGAAATAGTTAAAAATGATTCTGCATTATATGATGAAATAATTGCCCATAGACTTGGACTTGTTCCAATTAAAACTGATAAAGGTGAAAAGGAAGTTAAATTTAAATTAAAAGAATCTGGTCCTAAAATGGTCTACTCAACTGACCTAAAACCTTCTGTGGAAACAGATCATAAACTACCTATTGTTTTACTAGATAATGAACAGGAACTAGAAGTTGTTTGTGAAGCTAGACTTGGCAAAGGAATTAATCATATAAAACATTCTCCGGGACTTGTATATTTTAAACATAATATTGAAGAAGAACTTCTTGATTTTATAGCAATTGATGAAAAAGGACAGGTCAAATTTGATGAAGAAGAATTAAAACATAAAAAATTAAGTGAAGATAAAATAAAAAAAATTAAAAAATTAAAAAATGTTGATGAATTAGAAGTTAACATTGAATCTTGGGGACAAATCAAAACAAAAGATATTTTCTTAAGGGCTATTGATGCTTTAAGCAATAATCTTGAAGAATTAAATAAAGAGATTAAATAATAAACTATTTAATCTGGTATTTTCCCCATAATAATATGCGGGAATGCCAGAGCGGTCAAATGGGCATGCTTAAGGAGCATGTGGCTTAGTGCCTTCGAAGGTTCAAATCCTTCTTCCCGCATCATACTCATATGGGGGTTTCAAATCCCAAGGGAATTTGAAAATACAGGAAATTAAGAATTTCCTGTCTCCTCACTTTAAGAGGTAAAGTTTCAGATGATAAGCAAAACACAAATCAACAAAAGATTAGAAAAGAAAAGAAATCCTGAATTAAGGGAGATAATTACATTAGCAAAAGCTAAATCTCTTTTAGAATTAGGAAAGAAATTAACAGGGCCTACAAAAAAACAATCATCAATAAATGTTGGGGAATTAAATGAAATTGAAGAAAAAAATATTATTGTTGTGGGAAGAGTTTTAGGGCAGGGTGAGATTGATAAGAAAATAACTGTTGCTGCCCTAGGATTTTCAGAGCAGGCAAGGGAAAAACTTGCAAAAGCTGGTTGTGAAATTAGAACAATTAAACAGGAAATAGAAAAAAATCCTGGATTAAAAGGAGTTAAAATATTATAAAATGGCTAAGTTAATAATCAATGGAGAAGATGCAATCCTTGGAAGACTTTGTACATATATTGCTAAACAGGCTTTGTTAGGAGATGAAATAGTTATTTTAAATTCTGAAAAAGTTATAGTTACTGGAAATAAACAAAATGTAATTCAAAAATATACAATTCTTAGGGGGCTTGGTGGAAGAGCTCAAAAAGGGCCTAATTATCCAAGCCAACCACATATGATTTTGAAAAGAGCAATAAGGGGGATGCTTCCAAGCCATAGGGAAGGTGTTGGAAGAGATGCATTTAAAAGAATCACTTGCTATGAGGGAATTCCTAGAGAATTTGAAAAAGAAAAAATAATAAAAATAAAGGTTTCAAAGCCTGAAAAATATATAACTTTAAAGGAGATTTCAGAAAAATTATAAAATGAAACAAAAAATATTAGTAACATTAAATAAATCAGTAGGGAAAGCAAATGAGTTCATGCTAACATGCAAATCAAGCTTAATTAAATCTAACATTAATAATAAATAATATGGAAAAGAAATTGACAATAAGTGGGAAGAGAAAAAGTGCAATTGCAAAGGCAACAATCATAGCTGGAACAGGAAAAGTATTGATAAATAGAATTCCTTATGAAAAACTTGAATTTTTTAGAAAATTAATGATACAGGAACCTATTGAAATTGCAAAAAAGGTTCTTGGAGAATTTAATTATGATATCAAAGTTGGTTTAAAGGGTGGTGGAAGAGAAAGTCAAATACATGCGGCAAGACTCGCTATTGCAAGAGTTCTTGTTAAATTCACAAAGTCTGAAGATCTTAAAAAAGCATATAACAAATACGATAAGAATCTTCTTGTTGCAGATACAAGAAGAAAAGAAGCATATAAGCCTGGCGACAGTAAAGCTAGAGCAAAGAGACAAAAGAGTTTTAGATAGTTGTTGCAATAATTCTAAATAGATTAAGAATTTGTGGGAGAATTAATCCTCATCTAAAAATTACATTTCCTGTAAGAGAATTCTTTTCATCTTGGAGTATTTTTTTATCTTCAGACTCTTGATTATTTTCTCCTTCTTTATTCATTTCTTAGATCTAGCTTCTTTTTCTTTTGCTTCTGGATAGACTTTTGCAGAATTTAACATATCCCTTACTTTAAAAAACATTTTTACATTATTAACAGTTTCTTTTATTTTTTGTATTGGCTGAGCTTTTTTATCCCAAGGTGGGCTTTCTGTTCTCTGTCCTTTCATGTCTTTTTCTTCCATATGAATCATATCATAAATCTTTTGAAATTCAATCTCAATTCTTACATCCTCTTGAGGCACTTCTTCAGGAGGCATAGGCTCTATTTTTATTATATCATTTTCATTTACTTGAGCATATAAGTTAAAGACAGTTGTTCCATTATCAATAATTCTTATAACTCCATCTATATTTCCACCATAGGATTTACTTATTTCTTTTATTTTTTCCATAAAGTTTTTATCCTGTTTTATTTGTTCTCTTTCTTCTGCAGTTGGACCTTCTTGATTTTTTCTTTCTGTTTTCTCTTCAGAAGATCCTGGAAATTCATGATTTTTCATTGATTTCTTCATTTCATATATTATAAATTCTTTTGATGGAAAAACCCAAACTTTCATATAAGGAGAAACAATCTGTACTTCTTTATCCATTCCCTCTAATTTTACTGTTTTTATTTCTTCCCAAAACTCAATACTCCCATATTCAGATTCATATTTTACATTAACAAGATTAACATCAGGTAAATTATCTAATCCAAGGCACTGCATTCTATAGGCCATTTCTCTAGAATTCTCAACATCTTTCCAATAAAGCTCAAAAATTCCAGATACACTTTGTTCCCAGTTTTCTGCTGAATTAGTCAAATATTTTTCAAAAAACCATGTAACAAACTCCTGATTAAATCCTTTTTCAAATTCTTGTCTTTGTTTTTTTAAATTTTCAAAATCATATTTACACCAATCAGCATCTCCTCCTGAATAGTACTTGTTTTTTAAGTTCTGTATTTGTTGAAAAGGATCTCCCCATCCTCCGAACCAGATAAATCCCTCTGTTTTTCCTTGGCTGGTTCTACAACTTCCGCCTACTTGGAAAACCCCTTTTTCTTCTTTATGTTCATCTTTATTTTCAAATTCTTTCCACCAATCTCCTCCTTTAGAACATTTCTCAATGCAATCATCTTCTGCTTTACAAGATTCTTCACATTTTTTTTGTGCTTCTTCTACTACACATTTAAGTTCTTCCCCACATTCAGTTCTAATACATTTTTCAATACAAGGTCTTTTACATTCTTTTTCACATCTTTCTTTGTTTTCTTTGTTTCTTCTTTCATTTTCTTCATCTCTTCTTTCCTTATCCTCTTCTCTTCTTCTTTCATCATCTTTATTTTTATTATCCTCTTTATTTTGTTCACTGGGTTGATTATTTGGAGGATTTTGTTGATTTGATTCTTGATTTTCTGATTGTTGGTTTTGTTGATTTGATTCTTGATTTTCTGATTGTTGGTTTTGTTGATTTGATTCAGGACTTGATGTTAATTCCTGAGATGGGTTTGATTCTTCTGTATCAAATCCAGTAATAACCTTTCCAGTTACACTTGTTTCTTGAGAGCTAGATGGTCCTGAAGTTGATTCTGAAGTTGATTCAGAGGTTGTTTCTGATTCACTAGGACTTTGTTCTGTTCCTGCTGTTTCTTCTTGAATTGGATTAGATTCTTGTTGATTTTGCTCTTGAGTTTGTTCTTCTGTTTGTTGTTCTTGCTCTTTTTCACCAATAAGAACTTCTTCTACAGGTTCTGTAATAATAACTTGGGGAAGTACTTGACACATTCCATTATTGCAAATATTATCATTTCCACAATCACTTGCACTTAAACATTCGTTTCCTACAATAGTCTCATTTCTAATTTCAGGTGTTTGTTCACATTCTCCTGTTTTTTCCCAAAATCCATTATTACAAATTTCAACAATTCTTCCATCTGATTCACAAATTCTTTCGTCTCCCTCTATACATTCTAACTCCCTGCATTCGGTTAATTGGGTTACTTCACATTTATTTTCTCTACATTCTGCTATACCGCATGCTGGCTGAATACAATCTTCATTTACATTGCAGGAATCTGTTTCTTTTAAACAACTAGTTTCTATCGGGCAATTAGTATTATCATACCTACTAAAGAAAGCTTTACTTCCTTCTGAACAGTTTACAGATGGAAGTGCTTGGCAAATGACAGACACATTTCTTATAACTTCCTTTATTTCTTCCTTTGCTTTGCATTCTCCTTCAATGCAATAGAAATCAACCTCTGTTTCGTTTGTTTCATTTCCTTCTTGTATATTTTTTCCTTTACCACAAATTTTTCCACCACATTGTTCATCAGCACAATCAATCTGGTTATTATTGTTATCATCTTGGTTGTTATTGCATATTTCTTCTCCTCTTTCTTTAAATTCTTCAATAAGTCTTTTTTGGAATTCTACTTGAGTGTAGTAAGATTCTTTTATATCATAACCTGAAAATAAATTAGAATAAAATTGTTTTCTTGATTCATAATTGCTTTTCATCAAATCTTTTGCTTTTTTATTTTTTTCTTGTTCTTGTTTTATCCAGCCATAATTCTGGTCAAATTCTTGGCGTTGTTCTTGAGTCATTGATTTTCTCTGAGATTCATAGATTTTATCAAGTTCTTTCCAAACATCATTGGATTTTTGGCTCCAAGCATCATTTAATGGCCAGAGTTCACTTTTTGCATTTATAATAGAATCAAAATCTTTATTCCCACAAGACTGCTTTATCTTATCTATTATACTTTTAACCTCTGCTTCAAACTCTCCAACCCCCATATTTTGATATTTATCTGGAGATGGCTGGTTCATTTTCCCTTCTTTAATCTTAAATCCAGGTCCTCTTCCTTCAAACCTGAAATCTATATTTATCCAATTCCATTCACACTCATCACACATTTCTAATCTTGCTATTACTTCAAAATTATCTCCTTCGCAAAAATTAATCTCTTGAACAAGCAATTTTTGGGTTTGTTTTTTGTTTTCTGTACCAAAAATACTTGCCATTACATCTTCACATTTTTCTCCACTTTGTTCAAAATAAGATTTAAAGGTTTTTTCAGCAGTTACACTTTGTTTAGCTAAATTTTCTGCATTTTCAGAAGAAGAATCTAAACTAAAATCTTGAGCTATTTCTTTAATTTCATTTATTTTTTCTTGGATATTTAACTGTTCTTCTGGTCTTTTGAATTCAATTTCAAAATTTAGCCTATAAACTAATTTTCCAACTAAATCTTCTAATTCTTTATTTTTATCTTTTTGGTCTTCATTATCTTCTTTAAACTCTTTTTTGCTGAATATATTTGGCCAGGCATTTAATCGGATTTGTATTTTCCTTCCATCAAAAATTATTTTTCTCCATGCAGGTACTGGATTATCTAATTTTTTTTCTTTTTCCTCACTTTCTGACCAAACCCATTTAGTCTCTTCTGTAGGAGTCCCTAAAAAAGATTTTAATTGCTCTTCTTTTAAAATTCCACCCATTTCCTTGCCACTTGCACCAAGGTTTTCATTCATTTTTTCCCTTATTGAAGATATATAAATTAAAAGCTGAACATAGTCTATGTTTCCTGTTTCATATTCTCCTGCATAATTTGCAAGTTTTTTAAACTCATTATCCATAGGACCAGAAGATGCTAAAATAAAATTCAAATTAAATATAAGCAAAAGTAAAAATAATATTACAACAAAACCCCTTTTTATCATAATAATCCAATGAAAAGTATACTTATAAGTTTTTCTCTAGCTGCAAAATCCAATTTTCATTAACTTTTTATATAAGGTAGTCATTATCTTATTATGAAAAAACCAATTTTATCTAAAACTTTGGGATGGATTATTTTAATAGGTTTAGTCGTTCTTGATGCTTCTCTTGATGTATTTTTTGCAAAGGGAAGAGGTCTTGAGACTAATATATTAAAACCTGTAGCAGATTTACTTGGAGTAAACAATCCTCTTTTTTTGACACCTATTGTTTTAGTAATTTTCTATTTTGTTGTCAAAGTTGGAGCTTGGCTAGCTAAAAAAATAGATAAAATTCCTGTTAAAGCTGAAGAGTTAGTCTTAACTACATTGGTTATTGTGTATGGTATTTTTGATTTATGGCTCATATTAGTTTATTTCTTTAATTTTACTTTATTCAAAAACCATTATTATTTAATTCCAATTCTTATAGTAATTGGAATAACTTATGGCTGGTGGGCTGAAAATAAATTAAAAAAGAAGTAATTTCTTTATTTATCATTTTTGTCTAATTAAATTTGGTGATTACACCATTTCAGCACCAAAAAAGCTTAAATAATAGCTAAACTACGACGATAGTAATGAAAAGAGTGTTGTCAGACATGTATTTCTTGGGTAG
>JAGVWZ010000052.1 GCA_018304045.1 Candidatus Pacearchaeota archaeon
TTTGTTTTTAAGAATTATCCTTATTTAACATATACTTCCTATTGGCTTTGAATTATTATTGCTGCGACAACACAGGCTAGGATTACTATGGAGGATATTATTTGCCTTAGGGTTAGTTTTTCTTTTAGGAATAGGGCTGCGAAAATGTAGACAAAAATTGGTGTTAAAATAAATAAGATTGTTGTGAATACTATTCCATAGGATTCATAGCCATAGTAAAGTATTATTCTGTAGATTATCCAGATTGTTCCTGTTAAGAGCATTGTTAATTTTATTTTTTTGTTGAACTTATCTTCAGGTTTGAATATGACTAATGTTACTAAAAAGATTATTAGGCATCTTATAAAGTAAAAAGTAAAGGAATTGTAATAGGGAAGTATGGATTTTGATATTACAAGTTCAATTGCAAAAAATAAACTTCCGCCTAGTGCAGCTAGAATATATTTGTCATAGACTAGATGACTTTTTTTAATATGGGAACAAATTAGAGTTATGCTGGCTATTATTGCTAGTAAAATTATTAATGGATTGGTTCTTTCTGATGAGTAGAGTATTACTGCTAGAATTATTGTTAATAGGGGCTGCATTAATCTTATGGGTTCTATTACTGAAAGAGATTCTCTTTTTAGTGCATAATAGGTTAGAAGATTTGCAGCTATTGCAGAAGCTATTACTATTAGTAATATTATTAAACTTTTTAAGGAATAGGCTTCTGGATCTATTCTCCAGAAAAAGAATACAAATGGAAGCATTACAAGAACTATTGCTAGAAATCCAAAGACAGTGTAATTTTTGTAATTTAGGGATTTGGTTTTGAGCATGATTTTTTCAATTGTCATGCCTGATGCTTCTAATATGGCTCCAATTATTGGTATGTAAAACATTTTATCTCTTTTTTGATTTTTTTAGCCAATATAATTTTCCTAATACTAGTGCTGATGCAATTACAGTAAGAAGCTCATAGTAGGAAATTGTTTTTGAGGCAAGGTATATTCCTGTCATGAGAACTATTACTCCTAACATGTAGAAAATTACAAATAATGGTTGAATTTCTTTTTTATTTTTAAACACATAAAAAAGTTGAATTATCCAAGCTATTGCAATTATTATTAATCCGATTGATGTTAAATCCATTTTATCCCTCCTTTGTTAATTATTAAAGAATCTAAAAGTTTAAAAATGATTGGTTTGTGTTTTTAAAATGAGTAAAGTAGCATCTAATCCAGAAAGAATATCAAGATATAACTCTATGAATTCTAGATTAGGCAGTGAGCAGGCTCTTTGTGTTTATTTGTTAGCAAAATCATATAGTAAATCTTTTGCTAGCTTTTCTGTTAATGGATCAAATCCCTATAGGGAAATAGCTGATTTAACAAATAGATTATGGGGAGAGGGGAATGGTGGAATTAAAGTAAATGAAAAACATGTAAGTTCTCTTTTAAGGCATTGTTCTGATGAGAAATTAACTATGTTGAATTTTCTTCCTAGTGACTTGGAGAGATATTGTCAAAAATGTCTTAAATTAGATATTTAATATTAAGTACTTACTATTGAATGAAGCTGAAGTTTTAAAAGTTCTCTAGTTATTTGAATTTTATGGAAAGCCAGTATGCTGAAAATATAAAAAATGGATTGAAGGTTGAAGTTCTTAGTAATAGCAATAAGATTGTTAGGGGAATTGTTGATGAAGTTTTGTCTAAGAATTCTTATCAAATGTATGGAGTTATGGTTAGGCTTAAGAGCGGAGAAATTGGAAGAGTTCAGAAAATAGTCTATAGTGATGGGGAGAAGAATGAAAAGAATTTTTCAGAGATTGAAAAACTCATGCTTTCAGGAGAGAGTTTGAATGTTGAATTTAAATCAAGTGCTCTATGGAGTTTGGATTACACTAATGAAGATATTCATAAAAGCAAGTCTTATGAAGTTCATAGTCATAAACAAAAAGCATCAAAAGTAATTATTGCTAAGTCTATATGCGCATTACTTAATTCTGAAGGAGGTAGTTTAATTATTGGAATAAAAGAAAAAAAAGATACAGGTCAAAAATCTAACCTTACTCTTCAGAGTAAGGCAAGCTCTCAGTTGGATTTTAGTCCTATCTCCCCAAGTCCAAAACAAACTCCTGAAGGACTTGGTGATGAAAATATTTTTGAAATTACTGGAATACAGGATGAATTAAAAAAATTAGTTGATAGTAGTAAGGATGGCTATAGACGAATGATTATGGATGATGTTTTAAGAAGTTATTTTCCTTCAAAAATTTATAATCATATTAATGATTATATAAAAATAGAATTTATTGATGTTGTTGTAAATGAAGTTAATAGGATATTGTGTTGGATAAGGATAAGAAGGAGCGATGTTAAGGTTTTTTTACAGTTAGTTGGAAAAGAAGTTTTTATGATAAGAACAGATACTCAATCAAGGGCTTTAGAAGGGGAAGAACTTGTGGATTATTGTATAAAGAGGTTTAAATGATTATTATCAATTATATAATTGTTTAAAAAGTATATTTCAATAATTAATCTATGGCAGAAGAGAAATCTAATGTTATTCATCTTGTAGTATATTCTGATACTAGCCAGCATGAAAAACCTAGAGTTGTTGTTCAAACATGGAGGGGGTATGTTTTAGCCTCTGATTTTATAGAAGAATATTCTCCTTTTAAACCAGCAGAACCTACTCTTTGTGAGCGCCTTGGTAAAATAGCTGCTGGAAGACCTGAACTAGGTAGTGAAAAACTTGAACTAATTGTTTTACATTCAGTAATACCCAATGATAATAAGATTGCTCTTTCTTATCAGAATCTAAGAGAAGTTGCAGAAGCAATGATTAAAACTTATGATTACAAAAAAGGTGTTAAAATAGATACGAACCTTATTAGATTAGTATAAAAATATTTTTACTTCAGCTCCTTTTCTAAAATCTTTTTAACTGTAAGGAAATCTGCACGCTTGTTTGTTGCTTGCATAACTTGTCCTATTAGGAAGTTTAGGGCTTTTTGTTCTCCTGTTTTGTAGTCACTTACTGACTTTTGATTGTTCTTGATGATATTATCTATTATTTTTTCTATTTCTTTTTCATCTGAAATAGATTCATGCTTTTTTGCTTCTTCCATTGGTGAGAATGAAGTTGGAATAAATTTCCTTAGGATATCTTTTGCTTTTAATGGAGTTATCTTGTTTTGCTCTATTAATTTTAAGAGTTCTATTATGTGTTGGGGATTTATTTTAACATCGTCCATTGTTTTTTTGTTATAGTTAAGGACGCCTAGCCATTCTACTGTTATCCATGGAAGTGCTATTTGTGGAGGAATTTTTTCAATGACTTTTTCAAATAATTCTACTATCTCAAGATTTTTTGTAAGAACTTCTGCATCTTGTTTATTTATTTTATGATGTTTGATTATTTTTTCTAATTTTTGCATTGGTGATTCTGGCAGTGATTTTTTAATTTTTTTAATTAATGATTTAGTTATTTTTATTGCTGGAAGATCTGGATCTGGAATAAATCTATAGTCTTCTGCTTGTTCTTTTAATCTCATTAATTCTGTTTTATTTTTTTCAGAATTCCATCTTCTTGTTTCCTGTTGTTGTGGTTTAGCAAGTTCATGTCTTTTTATTTCAGAATTAATTGCTTTTACTATTTCTGTAATTGAATTAACATTTTTTATTTCTGTTCTTTTTGAAATACCTTTTATGTTAACATTTACATCTGCTTTTATTCCTGCATCTTTATTTAGAGCCTTGATATATGATAATGTTAGAATTAATTGTCTTAACCATTGTTCAACTTCTTCTGCTGATTTAAAGTCAGGTTCTGTTACTATTTCTACTAATGGTGCTCCTGCTCTGTTATAGTCAATGTTTCCTGTTTCAGGATTCCAGGCAGCAGGATCTTCTTCTAAATGGGCTTCTGTTATTCTAATTCCTAGAAATTCTCCTTTTTCAACAGGTGGTGTTGAATGGCTTCCAGATATTGTTTTTTGATATCCTGATGGCATATCTGGCCAGCTGTAGTGCTTTCTTTGAAAGATAAGTGGTTTATTATTTTCTATTAAGTTTGGTTTACAATTCAACATCAATCCTATTTCTAGAATCTTGTTTATTGCACTTGAATTTGGGAGCATTGGTTTGCATCCTGGCTGGCCTGTGCAAATTGGACAAATGTTTGTATTTGGTTTTATTTGCTTCATATCATGGAAATTTTTACATTTGCAGAATAATTTTTCTTTTGTTTCTAGATATCCATGTATTTCTAGGCCAATCATTATATTCTTTTGTTCCATTTAAAAAATATGGAAGTAGTGTTTAATAAGTTTTTGTACTATTGAAATAGAAATGTTTTTAAGGGTATTTGTTATGACTTGTTTAAGCTAGGAAAAGAGTTCTGATAATTTAAAATGACTGAAAGAAAATTGAAAATATATGAAGAACCCTCTGAATTTTTGGTAGATGATAATGTTAAATTAGAAGTTAAAAGTTATTATGCTGATAGAGATGCTCCTAGAATAGTTTCTGCTACTGGGTTGGGGGGTTCTGCAGGAACATGTCATTTTATAGACTATTTAGCAAGAGATTATCATGTTGTTACTTTTAGTCCAAGAAATGCTGGAGAATCAAATGGGCATTTTACTTTTGATAGTTATATTTCTGATAGTGCAAAGATAATAGATCATTTATCTCAAAAAGATGGACGAACACCATTGGGTATTGGTTATAGTACTGGAGGTTATGTTTTAGCTCGTTTATTGGGGGAGAGGGCTTTGGTTGAAAGGGCAATTTTATTAGCACCTTTGTTACAAATGAGTGAACAACATCATTTTCTTGCTAATGGTTATTTTAAATTTTGTATTAAAACAAATAAAACTCCTCTTTTAGGACTTTTATCTGGAATAAATGTTAATTCAGAAGGGAACTATGCAGAGTTGGATAGGCAGAGATTTGGTTTGGATGAACTTCCTTCTTTTTTTAAATCTTTTTACGATTCTGCTCTTTGTGACAAGAAACTTTTGTCTCCTACTAAAGTTGTTTTAACAGGAGGTACTTGTTTTGGCTTACCTATGTTTTCTAGAGAATTAAAAAGATTAAAAACAGTTTGGGAAGGTCTTGATGCAGAAGTTGATATTTATCCTGATATAAATCATTGGTTTTCAGGAAGTAAATGGTTTTCAGGCGTAGGGGATGTTTTCTGTTTATCAGAAAAAATAGGGGCTACTAGAAGCATGGAAGAATTCTTTAAAAGAAAATAGTTATAATATTTTTTCTTTGAAATTCTCTAACATTAATTTTATTTCTTCAAATTTTTCTTTATCTTTTGAGATATTTTTATAATATTCTAATTTATACAATATATTTTGATATTGATAATATAATGAGAGTGATTCATAAATTTTGTATTTATTTATTATGTATTCTTTGTTAAATTCTTTTTTGTCTTCACATTCAATTGTTTTTAAAGCAAGTTCATTAAATATTTTTATCCTTTCCTTATTTAATCCAATTAGGGATTCTACATATTCTTTTGTTTTTTCTGATAAAAAGTCTTTTTCTATTTTTTGTTTTATTACATTTTTTAATGAATCAATTACTCTTATTTTGCTAAAAGGATTTTTTATCAGCTCGGTTTTAGAAGCAAATTCCTTTAGTTCATTATTGAACTCGGAGAAATCTTTTTTCTCGGATAATATAAGAGGTTCTAGAAGCCTAGTTTGAATAAGGGCCCCTAATGTTGCAGTGTTTATTTTTTTATTTAATAAAGGAATAATTTTTTTAAAGAAATTTACGTTGTTTATAATAGCTTCATTTATTTTTTCACTTAATTCCTTGGGACATTTTATTAGACAATAATTCATGTAGCCAATAGAATCATTTACAGATAGAATCATTTTTGTTATATTTTCTACTTCTTTATTTTTTTTAATTAACTTTAAGGCTTGATTGTTAAAGGAGTAAGAATAATCTATTAGTTTATTCATTACATTTTGTAAAATAATTTGCTTTTTCTCACCTGATTCATAACTTGCTTTTTTTAATAATTTGTTTATTTCATTGAATTCTGAAGTATTAATTGAATTTATTTTGTAATTTTTTAATGGGAGAAATTCATCTTGAACAAATTTATTGTTATCAATATTTACTATTCTTTTTTTTATGAAATTTACATCTAATTTACTAAGTGGAAAAATATTGATTAATGTAAAAAATGCATTGTTTTCTGTTGAAAATCTTATAAACTTTACATTTTGAGAAACTTCAAACTTTGAGAAATGAACAATTAGGTGATTTAAAATATGTTGGAGGTCTATATGGTTATTTTTGAAATCATAATATCCAATATATGCAGAATTTTTGTTCTTTTGATAATTTTTTTTGGTGAATATGAATGTGGACATATCTGCAATTGGTATTCCTTCATTGGAACTGGGAAAAACAAGCTTTTTTTTGCATAATAGATTTTTATCTTTGTCATAGAACCATAATTCAGTTCCAGTATCTTCTTTATTAAAATAATCTCCAATAATTCCAAGTTCTTTTTCTGGATTTAATGATTTTGATGCCCATCCTGCTATCACATAGGTTTTTACACCTTTTTCAAGTTCAAATAAAGGAGAAGAATCTCCTCTTAAATCTATAAATCCATTGTGATTGAATGGGTCTTTATTTGGATTTAGAACTTTAAATAATTTTTTTTCTTTTTCATTTATTTCCTTATCTCTTTGATTCCATAATCCGATTATTGTTTTTGTTTTGGGTAGGTTATTAATCTTAAAAGATGTTGAAAAAGATATTTTTTCTCCAATGTCCCAAGATATAGATATGAAATCATATAATTTACTATTCCCAACAATTATAAACTTGGATAATTCTCTTATTTTTTCAGTTGGAATTAATGGTTTAATTGCTATTAATCCTTTTTCTATTGCTTCTTTAGTTATTTTTATATTGAATATTATTTCAGTAGGATTTATCATTTTTTTATTTATTTTAAATATGAGGCTTGAAGGAAAGATATAGTCTTTTTCTTCTTTGAAGATGTTTGTCAATAGTAATTGCCTTAAATGTTTATAGCAGTTTCTTTTATTATACTTGGAATTATGAATTAATTCTGATCTCTTAACAAAAGTTAATTCTTTACCCATTTTATTTTTTGAAATAAAAATCTTCCAGTAAAGATTGATAAATTCTTCAATTATTTTTGCATCTTTGTCTATTTTGTGCTCTGAATAAAATTCTATTCTTGTCATATATTTCTTAGAAGCTTTCATATTATAAGTCTTTCTAGGAGTTCACAGAAATTATATATTTTGTGAACTCCTAGTATCTTTGAGGTTCACAGAAATGAAACGAGTAAAACATCAAAAAATATCTGCATTGATTTTATTAATAGCATCTTTAATTTTATTTAATATTAGTCTTGTTTCTGCTGTTTCTCTGCCTGTTGTTGAAACTAGAAGCGCAAGCTCAATATCAGCTAATTCTGCATTTTTAAATGCTTATATAAGCAACAATGGAGGAGGAACTATTGATGAAAGAAGGTTTAGTTGGGGAACTACTTCTTCTTGTTCAGATGGATGGACTAATCAGGTTGGTGTTTCTGGAGGTTATTTTAGTTATTATTTTATAAGTTTAAATCCCGGAACTACTTATTATTTTCAGGCATGGGCTCATAATAGTGCCGGGTGGTCAAAAGGAAATGTTTTATCTTTTACAACAACCAGTTCTTGCACGAATGAGTGTACAACTTCAGGAACAACAAGATGTTCTGGAAATTACCAACAAAGTTGCGGAAATTATGATGCTGACTCTTGTTTAGAATGGGGGGGAGATATTCCTTGCGGGAGCAATTATTGTGATAATTTTGGTGGAAATTATTGCAAAAATGGAAATGTTTATCATTCAAGGACATGTTATAATAGAGGTTGTTCTAGTAATACTTGTTTTAGCAATTCTTATACAGATGAACAGTTAGTCCAAACCTGTTCTGCAAATCAATTTTGTTCAAGTGGGCAATGCATTACAAATCAAATTCCAACATGTTCTCTATCTTCTAGTCCGCGTTCTGGAAATGCTCCCTTAGGTGTTACATTTAATCTTGGTGCAAGTGATTCAGATGGAACAATTAGTGCATGGGTTTTAGATGTTACAGGAGATGGAAATGCAGATTATTCTGGAACAGGGGCTCCTCCATCATCAAGGACATATACTTATAATAATCCTGGAAGTTACAGTATTGTATTTATAGTAAGTGATAATAAGGGTGCTAATTCAAATCCTTGTTTAGATACAATTAATGTTGGCTCAAATAATCCTCCAATAGCTTCTTTAAATGCAAGCCCTTTGTCAGGAGATGCTCCGTTGAATGTTGGATTTAGTCTAAGTGCAAGTGATTCAGATGGCTATATAGCAAATTGGGTATTGGATTATGGTGATGGAAATTCAGATTCTGGAACTGGAAATCCTCCATCAACAAAATCTCATACTTATGCAAATCCTGGAACATATAGTACAATTTTAAATGTTTATGATAATGGCAATTTAAATGTTTTTAGCATGAAAACAATAATTGTGAATGCAAAAAACCAGATTCCAACTTGCTCTTTATCTTCAAGCCCGCGTTCTGGAAAAGCACCTCTTTTTGTAACTTTTTCTTTGAGTGGAAATGATCCTGATGGCAGTATTGCTGCTTGGGTATTAGATGTTAATGGAGATGGAAATGCAGATTATTCTGGAACTGGAAATCTTCCATCATCAAGAGATTATACTTATACTAATTCAGGAAGTTATAGTGTCGCATTTTTAGTTAAAGATAATAAAAATGAATTTTCAAATGCTTGTTTAGATACAATAAATGTAGGTTCTACTAACCAGCCTCCAACAGCTTCTTTATCTGCAAATCCAAAAACTGGAAATGCTCCCTTAGGTGTTACATTTAATCTTAATGCAAGTGATTCAGATGGAACAATTAGTGCTTGGGCATTGGTTACTGGTGATGGAACAAATTATTCTGGTTATGGAAATCCTCCTGCAACAAAAACACATGTTTATGCAAATCCTGGAACATATAATGCAATATTTGGAGTATTTGATGATGATAATGCAACAAATTTTGCTATGGATAGTGTTGTTGTGAACCAACCTGTTCCACAAGCAACACTTACTCTTTATATTCATGAAGGAAATGTGAATGGGCAAATAATTCCTGGAGCAAGAATTAATGGAACAGATGATTCTGGAAAATCTTTTGATGTAACAACAAATTCTGATGGTTATGCAACTATTACTGGAAGTATTGGTGTGTGGAATTTTACAACTTCTAAGAATGGATATAAAAGTGTTTCTTGGTCGCAAATTATCAATACAACTTGCAGAAAAGATGGATTTCTTCAAAAAGAAGCATCTCCTATATCTATAGTAATAACTTCTCCCTTAATAATAACTCCTGAAAAAAGTGAATATGATACAAGTGATATTTTAAGTGCTGAATTTAAAATTAAAAATAAAGGAACAACTCCAGTTACACTTGATGTATTAACTGTTGGAGGCAGAGATCCAGATGATTTGGTTATTGATTTTTATTGGGAAAGAAATGTGACTATTGCTCCAAATAGTGAACATACTTATAGCGGAAATATCTATAGTTTACTTAGTAAAGAAGGAAATTACCATTTCTTTTGCACCTATAAAACACAAGAAGGTAATTGGAATACAAATATTGATTTAGAAAATGGTTTAACTGTTAATGATAGGGAAAAAAATATATCTGTGATACCAAAATATTATCTTGAAAGTGTTCCTCTTATTGATAGGGGAGGAATAATAATACCTAAAGAAACTTTTCCAGAAGGTGATGAAAAAATGATTCCTATTTATGTTCCAGAAGTAATTAATAGTTCTAATATAATCAGAGAAGATGGAAATTGGAGAACTGTGAAGGAATATATACCTATTGCAAACTTTAGTGTGGATCCTTTAAAAT
This sequence comes from Candidatus Pacearchaeota archaeon, assembly GCA_018304045.1. Taxonomy (GTDB): domain Archaea; phylum Nanobdellota; class Nanobdellia; order Pacearchaeales; family GW2011-AR1; genus ARS1285. The sequence continues at coordinate 9,979 of JAGVWZ010000052.1, forward strand.
TCTTTTTAGGGCTATTTAGCGTAAGCCATACTGATTCTTATGATGAATACAATAAAGCTGTAGTTAATTCTTATATAGCATTAGTAACTTCGTTTATAGATGCTAGTTCAGTAATAAAGTATAGAATAACTATACAACAAAATGGTTCTGAACAAAATTTCAGAGCAATAATTCAGCAAGGGGTATATCCTTCTTCTCTACGAGATTTAGCTGGTTCTAAAGATAAAGTTCTTTTTGGAACTAGTTGGGTACCTTTTCCAGAATATCGTTTTTATTCAAGATGTATTGAACAGTTATTTCATTTAGAAATGCCTCCTTTTCCTTATGGTTATCTAGTAACTATGTCTGTTGATTTATTACATAAAGATGATGAATATCTGTATTATCTTTCTGTTGCAAATGACGGTAGAATTATGATTATACCTAAAACATATTTTAATGATAATGTAAAAGTAATTCAGGCACATGATTTTAACTTATTTGACAGGGAAACAGTTGTTGAAATGAATGGATCAGAATATGCGAGCTTTTTTTCTGGAGGAATTAGTGATGAAGCTTCTAATTTTGTAAGGAAAGCATTAGCTCCAATAAATCTAGTCTCAAACTCAACAATCACAATTCAAGAGCACAGTTCAGGTGAATTGAGAGTTTATGATTCTAATGGAAATGTTACAGGAGTAGTAAATGGAGTAGTAAAAGAAGAAATTCCTTTTTCAATTTATGATAATGAAACTAAGACTGTTTTTTTATCTGATTCTTCTTCTGATTATCATTATGATATTGTAGGTACAACTGCAGGAACATATGGATTAACAATAAATTCTATTGGAAAAGAATCATTCACAATATTTGATGCTATTGATATCCCTATTTCAAATAACAATGTTTATCAATATCAAATTGATTGGAATAATCTTTCTCAAGGTGGAAAAGGAGTGACTGTGAAATTTGATTCAGAAGGAGATGGAACTTTTGAACAAACTGCATCTAGTGGAAATGAGTTTCAGATAATTTGCTTTAATGATTCACAATGTGATGATATAAATGCACATACATTTGATCAGTGTATAAATCCCGGAACTATTTTAAGCAATTGCAGCAACTCTGAAATCATCTGCTTAAGTAATTCTGATTGCGGAACAGATGCATTTGTTGGAGATAACTTCTGCCAATCTGGAAATGTTTTCCAGAATTTTTTGACATACACATGTAATGATCCTGGAACAATTTCAAGTTATTGTAGTAATTCAACTGTTTCTCAGTTGAATCAAACTTGCAATGCAAATCAGATTTGCTCAGATGGAGCTTGTGCAAATGTTAGTTGCTTTAATAATTCACAATGTGATGATATAAATATTCATACTGAAGATAAATGTACTAATCCAGGAACCATAACAAGCTCTTGCTCTTATACAACTATTTTATGTTTAAATAATGGGGAATGCGGAACAAATGGATTTATTGGAAATCTATTCTGCCAGAATGGCAGTGTTTTCCAGAATTTCCTAACATTTACATGTAATAATCCTGGGGCGGGGAATAGTTATTGTAGTAATTCTACAATAGATTTGCTAAATAAGACTTGTACTTATGCACAAACTTGTTCTAATGGACAGTGTGTAAATAATTGTATGCCTAAGACTTGTTCTCAGCTTGGAAAAAATTGCGGATTCTGGAGTGATGGTTGTGGCACGAATATTAGTTGTGGAACTTGTGCATATGGCAAGACATGTAATAATGGGGTGTGTGGTGCACCGATCTGTATAGATAGTGATGGTGGAATGAATTACAATGTTTCTGGAACTGCTACTTATGGGTCTGAGATTTATACTGATTCTTGTTTTAATTCAATAGCTTTAAAAGAATGGTATTGCGATGTTCCTTCGTCATACCCTAGATATGTAGTTAAATACTGTTCTCTTTCAAATCAGGTTTGCATAGGCGGGGCTTGTGTTGATTTTGGTTCAATATTTGCAAATAGTACTCCTGTTGGGGCAGATATTTTTGTTGATGGTTTGAGAAGAGGTACAACTCCTAATAAAGTAACCAATGTAAGCCCTGGAATCAGAACAGTTAGATTTAGGAAAACTGGTTATAAGGATTATTTTATAAATGTTACAGTAAACTCTGGACAAGCTGCAAATGTCACTGTTGTGATGATTCCTATATAAAATAAACAGCAGACATTAATACTGAGAGAATTATTCTTGCGTAAACTCCCTATTTTAATTCGTGAGAAAGCAAGAATAATTCTCGAGGTGCTCAAGAATCATACTTGTTGACACGCCATACACTTTAGTGTATGGTTCTTGACATTTCAGTTTCCTTCAGATAGTTTTTTAAACTATTTTTCTTTTTTCTTTTTTCTTTTTTAAACATGCTCATTCTATTATATATTATATAATTGAACAATATTTATATAATATTTTTAAGATGAATTAATATGGTAGAAAGAGGAAGAAATCAATTTAGTTTTAAATTTAAAGAAGAATTAAAAAAAGAGATTAAGGAAGAAGTTAAGCAAGAGTTGTTGATTGAACTTAGGAAAGAAGATTTTAAAAAAGATATTGTTGAAGATGTTGAAAAGAAAAAAGAAAATCTTAATAGAAAATATATTAAAGTTATAATTTGGCTTGTTTTAGCTGTTTTAGTAATTGATGCAATTGTTCTAATTTTTTATTTTAATCCTAATGTGTTTAAGACAAGTGGTTGGATTGTTAATAATAACAATAATGGAAATAATAACAATAATGGGAATAATAATGGGAATGGAAATATTAATTTAAATGGAAAATGTAGTGATGGAACTTTAGAAAATACTTGTTCAAAGAATAAGCCTTATTTTTGTTCTGGTGGAGAATTAATTGAAGCAGGATATAATTGTGGATGTCCTGAGGGATATATTAGAAATTTTCAAAGTTGTATTGAAGACTAGTAAAATATTTATAGAAGCTTTACATATTATTAATAGTATTTTTATTTTTTAATTCATTGGATTAGGAGTTCATATGGGGAAAGATCTTGATATTTTAAATGAGAATGAGATTTCATCTAGACTAAATGATTTTCCTGGTTGGAACTATAAAAACAATAAAATAAGCAAGGAATTTAAGTTTAGAGATTTTATGGACTGTTTAAGTTTTATTGTTAAAATTTCTTCTATTTTTGAAATTAATGATCATCATCCAGATATTCATATTTATTATAGTAAAATTGTTTTTGAACTCCAGAGATTTGATATTGGCGGTAAAGTTACTAATCTGGATTTTAAAATTGCAAAAATAATTGAAGATTCATACAATGAATATAAAAAAATGTTAGATTGATTTTGGTAAGGTTTTTTTAAGATATTCTGCTAAAAATGTTTTTGAATGATGGGTTGGGCATTGTTCACAGGACCAAACTCCTACTCTTGGATAAAGGCTGCTGAAATGATAATGTCCCCCTTTACTTTGAATGGTGCATTTTCCAACCAATGTATTTTCTTCTTGTTCTTCTATATATTTTGCATCATAGTTTGGACAATTACATAAAAAACAATTTAATTCTAATAACTGTGGATGACATCTTTCTTGTTTTAGATACAATGGACAGTAGGTGGAATTTTCTGGAGAACAAATTTGTTCAAAGGTAGTTGCATGGACTATTGTTGGAATGTTATCTTTTGTTAATATAATTCCCTTTCTTTTTAATATTTCTGCTAGTTTTCTTTTTTGACTTTCTTCCCAGGCGAGCATTGATGCAGAAAGTGACTGTGCGTATTCTAATTCTTTTTGTCTTATGTCCTTAGAATTCATTAAAACTATTATTAAAATTGGGTTTTAAATATTGGTGATTAGTACAATTCCGCACTAAACTGCCTCCTTACAATACATATATCAATCAACAATTTAAATACATTATTGTTTCTATTATTAAATCTAAATTCC
>JAGVWZ010000010.1 GCA_018304045.1 Candidatus Pacearchaeota archaeon
ATTTTGTTAAGTTTCCTATTGTTCTTCCTTGAGTTCCTATGATTCTTCCTTTTACTCTTTCTAGATCATGTCTTTTTGTAATGTCTTTTATATTTACTATGTGCAGAAGTTTAGTTTCATCTGTTAATAAAAGAGCTTTTTCAGCTGAAAAACCTAGGTCAATTGCTTTAAAAATTTCCAGGGTAAGATATTCATTTTCAGGACTTCCATTAATAACAAACCAATTGCCTTGATTTTTTATTTTCATTTTCAATTGTTTTTCTAGTTTTAATTTATTTTTTAAAACTTTTGCTATGTCTTCAATATAAATTTCTTGTGTCATGTTTTAATTATATAATAATGTTTAGTTATAAAATTTGTTATTCCTAAGTTTTTCTAGTTTTGTTAATGTCAGAAATCTTTTATGGATTTCTGAGCACTATTGAGAATTAAAAATTCTCAAAGCTTTAGTGTGTGGTGGCACATTGTTTTTTTGATTGTAAATATTATTTGAAGCTCTCATGCTCGCTTCTTTGTATTTGTTAAGTTAGATTAAGTATTAAGCTTTTTATCTTATAATCAATTGATTATATCTACATATTGTAGGAACCATCTGCCTGCCTTTCAACATAATTGCATTTTAAGCATTTGAATAAATAGATTCCTGCTTCATCACTCACACTTACACCAACATCCTCTATCAGACATTCATTATGGCCACATTTTTTGCAAATGTGTGGAAATCCTATTGTTATTTTTTCTTCAATAAGAATTTCATGACTTTTATGTTGTTTTTGTTTCGGAGTTTCTGTTGAATGTAAATTAAATTCAATTATTTCATGACCGCAGCTACAATTGCCGGTTTTTAGGATTATTTTTTTACAGTTTGGACAAAAATGTAGTGTCATATTATTTTGGATAATTTTTAGGTTATAAAACTTATCTATTGAATGTTTTATTTAATTGGTAATGTGATTGGATGGTGAGCTTGTTTTTCTGATTTTAGTATTTTCATAAACTTTTAATGTTAATAGTCTTTTTAACAATTACAAGTAATTGTTTTAATCTTGGGAAATTATAATGGCTCTATTTTGTGAGTCATCATTAGTTCAATGATTAAATTATTAATAAGAACTTAAAACTCTCCTCGTTCTAGTGCTTTCTTGTGATTATTATTTCTAAAAGTCCTAGAACTCGTTTGTAGTTTCTTTTTTTATGAAACCATTTCTTTTTAACCATTCTACTGCTGCAGGAGTGTATTTGTATATTATATCCCCTTTTTTATCTCCTTCAAATTCCCAAGGTTCTACAATAACAATGTCTCCAGGTCTTATCCAAAGTGCTCTTCTTAGAGAACCTGGAATTCTGCAGTTTCTTGTTTTTTCATCAAAACATTTGATTATCATTCTATTTGCTCCAACTCTTTGTTCAACTATTCCTATGACTTCTTTGCCTCTTGGAATTCTTGCTCTTGTTACAACTTCTGGTGCTGTATTGAATTCCTTGGGCTTGTTCTTTTTTGCATGATTTTTGAATTTTTGCATATCTGGGCTCATTTTGATATAAAGTAAGTTGTTAACCCTCAACAAAAATCCACTTTTAAACAATGGTTAGATTGTTGGATTTTTCTTGGGTCTCACAAAACCTTAGGTTTTGTGATTTTAGTTAGTATCAATATTAGATTATATGAATAGTGGTTTAAAAGGGTTTTGTATAGAATAAAATGGTTTATGCAGCAATAGGCTGATGTCCAAATTGTTGAATTAGCTTATTCATTTCAGCTAATTCTTCTAAAGAAGCATTTATTTTTCTTTTAACACGTTCACTTGTTTCTGATGGAGGATTTTGATGTTTATAATAATCTGCTTTTAATCTATAGTAGTTTCCTGTTACATATGCATTCATAATCTCTCCATTTGACCATTGGTTATATATTGCACCTAACTCTTCTTTTACAGATTTTCTATGTCTTTCTAACCATGCAGATAATTCTTGATCAAGAGTATTGCTATTTGACATAACTAGATTATATGTTCATATAATATAAAGATTTGTGAGATAGGAATATATTAATACTGATAATTTTGATTAATGTTTTTGCAAATTTTTAACAATCTTTATATACTTTTTAATCTTATTGCTAAAATGGAAATATTTTTTATTGTTATTGACATTATAATTATTTTAATTTTTGTTTATATATTTTATTTTAGGGAATTTATTTTAGCAAAAAGAGAATTTAAATGTTTAAGATGTGGAAATTGTTGTAAGTTGAGGGTTAGATTAAATAAACAAGACATAAAAAGAATAGAAAATGCAGGGTATGGAGATTTTTTGGATAAAGAGGGCAAAAACTTAAAGAGAATAAATGGTTATTGCAAATTTTTAATTCTTGATAATGGAATTACTTCTTGTAGGATACAGGATTTAAAACCTGAAATTTGTAATGGATTTCCTAGAGGTAAAGGGCTTTTTGGTAAAAAAGTAGATATTAGATGTAAAGCCTGTGCTAATAAGTTGTATTGATTACATAAGAACCAAGTAAAACAAGTAGTATTAATTACATTAATACTAGGGCTACAGGAATATTATCAATGGTGATTATTCCTTCAGGAGAGATTATTTTTGCTTCTAGGGCAGCTTTAACTGATTCCTGGCCTATTATGTTAAAGGTTGCATCTTCTTTATTGAGCTCTATGAGAAGTTCAACTGTTTCTTTAAAATTCTTTTCTTCACCTTTGAAGAAACCTTCTTTTATGTCTATTTGCTTTATTCCTTCTGAGAAATATTTTCCAAGTAATTCTGTATCACATACAGCAACTACTATTCTGTATGCTTCATGAATTTTTACTTGCATTTTTTCTTCCTATATAATTTAAAAACACATAAAAAATAAAAAATAAATTAATATGCTTTTTTAGCGCCTGCTTTTATTGCTTTTTCTGCATTGTCTTTTGACATCATAGCGCACATTGTTGTTCCACAATCAGGGCATTTTCCTTTTCCCATGTATCCGCCTCTTGCAGTCATAACAATTTCAGCATGTTTCATTTGTTTTGGTGCCTTACATTTCATACATCTTGCTTCTACCATTTTTTTACCTCCTTCTAAGAGTTTATATTTGTTTATGGAAGATTTGTTTTATAAAGATTTGCTTTTTGTATGCAAATCTTATGATCATTCAAATCTTACGATTTGAAGATATAAACCTTTAGTATAATTAAAAAATGTAATTTTTACTTGGAAAAGTTTATATGGGGTATTTGATGAAGATTTTTTAGTTTTATTATTAAATATTCAAAAATAAAATTTATTCTATATTACATAAAAGTATTTAAAGATTAGAAGTTATACTAATTTATGATAGCTGCGTTGATTATGGGTCTTATTGCAATAATTCTCGGAATATTGGTTCTTATAAAACCGAAATTACTTAATATTTCTGTTGCAGTTTGGCTTTTAATTTGGGGAGTTTTGCAAGTATTAAATGCCTTGAATATTGTAAGTATTTCTGGTTTTGCTATTGTTGGTTAGAGAGAATTTTATTAGTACGTTAATTTATATTGCATTTGGGGGAAGCATTCTATATCTTAATAATTCTGTATTAGTCATTCCTTGAAGTTTTGCTGATATTGATAATTGAGCATCCTTGACAGCATTTTCGTATATCTTTCTTGAATCTGGAAAGTCGTGCAGAAATTGAGGTATATGTATGTCTCCTTTGTAAGATAATATTTTCCAAGCTTTTTGTTTTATTGCTTCTGCTGTTGCTACAAGATTTGAATATCCCCCTAGAGTATAGCATCCTCCTGCTGGAATTTTATTAATTGTTTCTGGATGTAAATAATATTTTCCATCTTTTTGTATCCATTTGTATAAACCCTGCGCGCCCAATGGAGCTTTTAATCTTCCTTCTTGCAAAGAAAAATTATACATAAATTCTGGATTGAATTGTGGAAAGAATTTTAATAACCTTTCAAGAGAACCAAAACTTTGCCTTTTTCCTATTTGCATGAACTTTCTTATTTTAATTTTTGATTTGGTTAAGCAAGAATATTCACCAAAATCATCTTCTGGAAGGTGTTCGTCAACTACCTCTTCTGATAATACTTCTTCAACAAACCCTATTAAACTTAGCCCATATATATCTGTTAGAATTTCTCCTACAACTATGCTGCCCCTATCAATATGTTCGATTTCTTTAACTTCTTCTGAAGCTACGGTTTCTGTAACATATGATACTTCATAACTAGGACTTATCCATTCCCCTTTGTATTTTCTTCCTATTACAGATAGCCATGGGCTTCTTATTGGGATTCCGAATTTATCTTTTGTTAGCTTGTTTTTAATTTCAAAATCATCGGTTGTTTCTAAACTTAAAACATAGGATGCCAGTCCATGAAGTCCCTTATGAAGGTAATCATCTTCATGTTTCAAATATCTTTTTTTTGATTTTTGAAATTCCCATGGTGCTTTTTCTGGTACTGAGGTAATTACTGTTGAATGTGTTTGATTCAATAATTCAACAAATTCTTCTCTTGTTATTCCTGGATTACTCAATAATACTGCCGCTGAAATTAAATCCGTACATGGATATCCCATATAATTATTTTTATTAACTGCTTAAAAAGAATTCCTGTTGTTTAATATACTAATTATATTTTTGATCTAACAGAATGCTTTGCTCCGCAGGCAAGGCAATGTATGAATAAAAAATCTTTATCTTTTAGAAGTTCTGTATCTGGTTTTCCACATTGACTACAGATTACAAATTCTTTTATGTAGTCTGTAATTTTATCATTTATTTGCTGTGAATTAATTGTTCTTTGAAGTATTAGGATGTTATTTTTTACTGTTCCTGAGGTAGCAAGTTCTTTTAATAGGTATTTCACAAAATGTTCTTGTGGTCTTCTTAAATAGGAAATTATTTGTGGGATGTTAGTAAGAACAGTTTTTGTTCCTTCTAAATGTCCTTCTATTTTTGGAGTTTCAAATCTTTCTCCATTATGTTCAATGGTTTTTATGCTTTTGAAAGCTTCATTTAGGAGTTGTTCGTATTCATCTGTCATATAGAATTAGAGAATATGGGCTTTAAAAATTATACTAATGGGTTGAATTAATGTCAAATATATATTGAGGAACTCCTTGAGTTAAATGAACAAGACCTTTTTCAACCTCATAGGTGGTTTTAATTTTTGGAAGATCTTTTTCTTTAGGATATCTTAATATATGATCCCATTCTGTTAATGGGGTTTTACCCTTTGTTCTGTGGGAGGAAATTCATATATCCAGTTCCAATTGACCACATAAAGCTGTCTGAAAATAACAAATTTTTCTATTGTTTTTGGATCAAAGGTATGTATTCTTTGAAAGGGCCTGTCTATTTCATATAGTCCTAGTGCCCAAAATCCCTGGCCTGACCAAATTTCTGCAAATTCTAATTGATGTTCTAGAACTGTCCAACATCTTGGATAATGGCCTTGATTTCCCTTTGGATTTATAAGGGAGAATTTTACTTCTGCAAATTTTCCACATCCTAGAATATCTGGGCCATTTCCTTCATTTGTTTCCATTGCAAGAACTTTTGCAGCCCAGATTTCATTTGTTCTAGAAACAGGATTATTATATGTTCTTGCATGATTTGCTTTTGAAGTCATAAAAACAATTAAGCTAGGTGTTTTTTAATCATTTATATGATTAGAAGTATCTATCCTTTTAATCACACTAATTTTTAAAAACAATTTAGAGTAATAATAAACATGACAAGAGGAAGACAATTGCCTGCATTAAGTTTATGGCTTCTTGAAAATTGTCCTGAAGTTGTAAGAAAATTAGAAAGAAGTGGTCTTTTAGTTTTAGTTGGAGATAGTAAAAAACTTGATTTGCCTGATATAAAATTAATTGTTCCTGATGGTATTGAGGTATTTGATGTTCTTTGGGACTATAGAAGTAAGGCACAATTCTTTTTTTGTGCAAGAGCTGGTGATAAAATGAATCCTGGATATTTATCTTTGGTAGAAACTCGGCAAGGGATTCTAGATTATGCAAGAAATACTGCTAAATTGCTTTACTATCCTTGGTTTAATAGAGATGATAGTTCTTTTATTTTTGATAGATTAGTTAATGGAAAAAGAAATGCTCCTATTTATGCAAAAACTCCTAGAACTGAAAGACATCCTTTATTAGGAAATTAAAATTATCCTAAATTTACTATGCTTTCTAATGGTACTTTAAAAGTAGAGTTTGTTTGCGAATCATTAATATCTATGATTGCAGTATCTCCCATTATCTCCCTTATTCTAGTAATTCCTACTAAACCTAAATTTTCATCAACTTGATCTTCATGAATGGTAATATAATCTAAATCTAATTCTCCGTGGAGATTATAATGTTTTATTTCAACAGACCTTTCTGTTGAAAACATTCCAGGGTTACAATTACTATATCTATATGCAAATTGAAATCCTTTTAACATTGCTTATCCTTTTATCCTAGGTATCTTACTCTTCCTGGTCTCGGTTCATAGATTATTCCTTCATCAAGAAGTTTTTGAATTTCTTGAGAGATTATTTGAGGCTCTGCTGTTTTTAGACTTAGTATTATTTCTTCTTTATCAATGCCTTCTTTTTCTTCTGCTGTTTTTATTAGGTGAATAACTTCATCCCTTAGAACTTTTATTTCTTGTTTTTTAGGCTGAGATTGTTGAAAGGATTGGAATGATTTTTCTATTTCTAGTTTTCTTATTAAAAGATATTTAGTGTCCATTTTTCTTATTATTTCTGGAAGAATATATAATTCGTTATTAAATGATTTTAAAAATCCTATTATGACTATTGTATCGCCTTGGGATAGATTATCAAATTTATGAAAATCTTCTCCAAAAACTCTTGCTCTTATTTGTCCGCTTCCATCATCAACTGTAATTGATGCAAATCTTCTTTCTCCATCACTTACATATTTATCAATAACATTTGCAATAAGATTGATTCTTATTAATTGTTTATTTCCTAGTTCTAAAAATTTGAATCTTTGATTACCCTCTACTGTTTCAAAAATCTGATTTCCTCTTTGCAGGTCTACGATTCTTTGTTTATGGGCTGTTTCTCTTTTTTTTACTTCTGGCATTTTATTATATTTCCTGTTTAAAATGTCTGATTAGAAAAATTCATTTTTCTTTATCTGGCATTTTTATAGGAAACTAAATTTCTTTAAAAAGATTTAGGTTATTTGAAATATGAAATATATTTTAAATTAGAATAATGTTTATATAGAAAGATTTGTAATAAATTTTATGGAAGCAAGAGATAGGTTAAATCTGATAAAAAGTTTACGTGCTTATTCTGGAGATAGGATTCAGGGAAATAGGCAAGAAGCTGAAAGATTGGCAAAAGTCTTAGTGAGTTTAGAAGGGCCTGTAAAAGTTACTATTGATTCTCCAATTCGTTATGTAAATTCAAGTGATGCTAGTCTTGCTGCAGGGGAAAATGTGGGCGCTGAGTTATCTTTATATGATCCAAGATTTTTAAGGGAAACTGGGTTTGATCAGGCTTATCATGATTTTCAATATTCTGGTCCAAGGTTGCCTAGAAATTGGGAAAATGAGGGAGGTAGTGGTTTTTTAAGGGTCTTGGGGGAAGATTTGGATTTATCTGCTGAAGATTGGAAGGAAAGAACTAGTAAAGTTGAAATTGCTAGAAAAAAATTAGTTGGATATTTAATGGAATTAGACAGAAAAGGAATTGCTATTCCAAATTATGCGGGACTTGAAAAAGCAGTTGATTTATTTAGAGTAAGATTAAAACAATTACATCATTTGGATTCAGATGGTGGAAGATTTTTAGAGTGTTTGGATAGGGAAGCAGATGGAAGAAGGCACTTTGGATTATTTGGGGATCTGAATCATGGTGCAGAACCAAAAGTTTCTGGCCAGGTTCTTGATGTTTTTTGTATTCATGCTCCTTTTCAGGTGTTAGAGAAAAGTGGATTAGAATATCGTGGAAATTTTGGTTTCGCCCATGGACATTTTTATTTAAATAATGTTGAACTAAGGCTTCCACATGAACCTAAATTTGAAATGGCTGGATTTGAAGCTCAGTTTCCTTGGAGAATTCAGTCTTTGAAAAAGGATTTAGGTCTTGAAGATACTTTTTCAATAAAGGGCCTTGATGTTATTATGGGGGCTCCTGATTATGCTCGTATAAATGTTGTTTTTGATAATTCTAGAGGAAGTTTGCCTCCTTCATTGGTTCTAAAAGAATCAGGTCATCCTGCAAGAGGTTTTAGTTATAATGCTAATTATTCTCCTGATTTTAGGAAAAGAGAAGGAGCATTAGCCTATGGAACAGAGATTGCAGATTGGTTAATGGCAAATCAAGTTGGCTCTGCGATGGCTGCTGTTTAAATTTTTTAATCGAATGTTTTATATATTTGTAATTATTAATTATTTTATGAAATTATTTAGAGCAATTGGAATCGGGGCATTACTCTGGGTTTTGATATTTTTTGAAGTTAGTATCTTGATGTTCGGTTTTGGTTTAAATGCTCCTAATCCTGTGTATTATTGCCTGCATTTTTTATTTGCTAGCTTATTTGTTATTGTTTTTAGTTTGTTTTATTTTTACAAAAAAAAGGTCAAAAAAGGATTTTTGCAAGGATTATTACTCGGAGTTATATTTGCTGTTACTGGAATAATTTTAGATGCAATTATAACTGTACCTTTTATGCAAATGAACTATGGTTTTTTAATTAGAATTGATATTGTTTTAATGGAATTGTGGGGAATATTGCTTTGTGGGCTTGTTGGGATGATAAGAAAATAGGAATTTATTCAAGATTAAGGCTCATCCAAATTGCAGAATCTTTGCCCCATTCATTTATTTTAAATCCAATTATGTCAAAGCCAAGACTTATTGTCAGTCTTAACATATTTCTATATTTGTTAGAGGTTTTTAATAGGAATTTTTTATAACCTTTGGCTTTTGCAAAATTTATTTGTTCCTCTAAAATCTTTTTTCCAGCCCCATGTTTTCTGTATTCTGGAAGAACTCCTAGCATCCAAAAATAATATTCTTTTCCTGTTTCAAAATATCCCATACCATAGCCTATTATTTTTCCATTAATCTTTGCAATAGTAATATGGGGATTTTCATAAATTGAGAGAGATAATTTTTCTTTTATTTGTTCTATTGTTTTTGTTCCACTAAAACAAATTTTATTAATTTCAGTTATTTCTTGTAGATTTTCATAGCTTCCTTCTGTAATTCCTATTTCCATTTTACGCTCCAACTTCTTGAACAAAACCTGATTTAGGTTGGAAAATATCGCCTTTTTCTTTTAATTTTTGTATTGCTTCTTCAAACTCAGTGTCGGATAGAGATTCTAGTTTTTGCCTTAGAACATCGAGAGGAACTAGTTTTCCATATTGTTCCTCTAATTTTTTTATTGTTTCTTTTACAACAACTATTTTATTTCTTTGGGATGAAGAAATTTTGGTTGTGAATCTATCAATGTCAAAGGTTTTTGTTTCTGGATCATAGCCTACTTGCATAAGGTAATAGTTTGTGAGTCTAATTGCTACTTGAGAATCTTCTCTATCTACTGTTGCGGATAATCTTAATTTTGCATGGGCTTCTGCTAGTCTTACAAGTCCTTGGAGTTGTCTTGCTGATATTGAAATAGAATTTGAATCTCCTGAAGATTGAGCATTTCTTAGTTTTACATAAAAAGTTTTTATTTCATCTACTGCCCCATCTGTTAGTCTTGGTTCTACTTTTTGTTTTGCATAAGCAATGTATTTTTTAAATAATTCTCTTTCAATTGATGGTTTAAGGTCTTTTCTTTGATGTGCATTTAATACATGGGTTGCAATTGCTTCATCTTGAAATTTATTTGGAAGATCTCTTAGTACAAAAATCAAATCAAATCTATTGATTAATGCTGGAGGAAGGTCTATTTGTTGGGAAATTGGTTGAGTTGGTTCAAATCTACCATATTTGGGGTTTCCTGCTGCAAGTACTGATGTTTGAGCTGAAAGCGAGGCCTGCACATTAGCTTTTGAAATTGTGACTGTATTATGGAGAATTGCAGCCTGTGAAACAAAAGCATGATTTGGTTCTATTGTAATATCATAGACCCAATCTTCTGAATCATTTTCTATTATTTCAATTCCAGAAACTTTTTCCCAACCTATACCTTTTGTTAGTGAATCTAAAAAATCAATATTTTCTTTGTTTTTTAATAATTTTTTTAATTCAATTAGTATGTTTCTTGAAAAAGAGAATTTATCTTTTCTTATTGAATGATCATAGATTATATCATACTGTTTGTATTTTCCAATTTCTTTTATTTTTTCATTTTTTATTATCTCTATTATTTTCTCATTAAATTCTAGTGGAATAATATCTTTTACTGTTCTTTTTATTATTTTTTCTTTTAGATATTCTTTTATTATTAAATTCTTTTCAGGAGTAACAAATGAAATATTTTCTAAAAATTTTTTAATATTTTCATATCCAGTTATCAATATTTTAAAGTATTCTCTGTCTTCATTTAAATTGTTTCTAATGCCAAATCTTAACAATAAATCTTGAACTTGTTCTGCAAGCCTTCTACTTTTCGTACTATAGCCTATCCTGATTGTCCTTTTTTTAATAGATACATGGCCATCTCCTTCAAACATTGCACTTAACATTGATGAGATGTTTTGTTTTTCACCTTTCATTAGGATTTGCGGAATTTCTTTTTCACCTGATGTCTTCATCATTTCAGGCATATTTTTCATTAAAAAGTCTGCTAATTCTTTGGAAATATAGCGATACATATACCTTAAATCATGTTGGTCTATTCTTGGTTGTCTATAGGGATGAAGACTGAAAACCTGCTCCATACAATTTTCAAAATCTTCAAGTAATCTTGAATCCTTATTGGTAAAATTAATGCCTATTATTTTTTTTCTATTAATTTCCCTTGAACCTTCTGCAATAAAATATCCTGCTAATTTGAATATTTCCTTACAATTTTTTTCAGGTATTTTTATGTGTTGAATTGCTCTTTTATTAATTTCTACTGGATTAAATTCCTGCCTTTTTCCTTCTATGGGAATTACTAAAGGAATTGGAACAGGTTCATTTATTTTAATTGAATCTGCTCTTTTTGTTATTATTTTTCCATTTTCTACTGTAAAGACTGGATGTTCAGGAGTTATAGTTATACTTCTTCCATTTGAAAATTTAATTTTTATAAATTTATCAAAAGCCCTATGCTTACTTATTCTATTTACTTTTGTCTTAAATATACTTTTAAAATCTGTTGTTAAAACTTCTAAATTATTTATTGGAAGGATTAAACAATCTTTCCCTTTGATTATATTGTTTTTATTATGTTCCAATAGATTTTCCACTAAATCTCCTATTTTTGCTTCAGAACCATCTGCTAAGGTTATATGAGTATTATAATGATAACACTGTTGTTCAAGTGCCTCATGCATTGCAGACCTGTCTGTTGCATCCATTTTTTCTATTTCATCAAGACATAGAACTCCTTTGTTTGCGAGAACCATTGCTCCTGCTTCAAGTGCCCAGCCTTTTAGAAATTCATCTTTAACAACAGATGCTGTGATACCTGCACCAGATGTTGCTCTTCCCACTATATATCTTCCTTTTGGAGCAATATCTGAGATGAATTTAAGTGTGAGCGATTTTGCAACTCCTGGATCTCCTATTAACATTAAATGAATATCTCCTCTGTTAGTTGTGCCATCAGGAGCAACTTTTCTAACTCCTCCAAACATTTGAAGAACTAGGGATTCTTTTATTTCTTCATAACCCCAAATTGCAGGGGCAATACTTTCTCTGAATTTTTTTAATATTTCTGGTTCTTCTGATAATTCTAAGATTTGTCTTTCATCTTCTTCACTTATTTCTAATTCTTCATAGGTTGTCTCAAGGGGTATTAGGTTATTTGCTTCAATTGCTAGTTCAAATCTTGTGGAAATAGAACCTGTTGGAAGAGGTATTGGAACTTCTTTTAATATTCCTAGAACTCTTACTTTTGAACCAGGTGTTGTTTTTTCTTCCATTCTTGGTTCTACTAAGTCTTCTTTTAAAAAAACTTGCATTCTTCTTGGTTGTTCTCCTCCCATTAAAGCATCAGGAGATTCTTCAATTACTAGTCTTTGAGCATCTACCATTATTTTGCTCATTAATCTGAATTGGCCTTTTCTTCCGCAGGAACATCTAGAGGGTTCTCTAAATTTTTTTTCAATTTGTAGAACAGAAATTACTGTTCCGCAAGAAGGGCATTCAAATTTTGCATTTATAACCTGAGGTCTTACATCTGATGTTTGCCTGATAATTCCTTCAAAAAAGATGAATTGGTTTAGATGTTGAGCACGGATTGTTCTTATTTTTACTTTTTGAGTTTCAGGAAGGTCATTGAAACGTATTCTTGTGTTTTGGATTCCTAGTCCTATTTCCTCTAATGCTGTTTCTAATATTTGCACTATGTCTTCTGGATTACTTATAAGTGCTTCTGCAAGTTCAGGTGAATTAGAGGCAAGGTCTGAAAAATTAACAAAAACTACTTTTTGGCCCTTTCTTTTAGTTTCTCCAATTTCCTTTTTATATACTTCTAGGAAGGATTTTGCTTCTGCAATTAGTTCTTCATTACTCTTTTTTTTATCAATCACCATTTTTATAGTTCCCTTATGTTTATTTCAAGCTACTCTTATTTATAAGGATTTATAGTAATATTACTATATTTATGCATTATAGACAATTCAAGTAATTCTGTTATATTTCCTCTTGAATTCTCTAATAAGGCAATTTCTAAACTAGGAAATTGCCTATAATATGTTCTAGAAAAGGGTTTTTAGAACTAAGCAATCACTTGATAGTTAAATATATATTTTGAATTTTAATCATGTTTATAAATAAATTTTTGAATATCTTGTTATGGAATTAAGAAGGGTTTTTGGAATTGAAGATATGTTCAGTTTAGATACTTATATTGATGTTAAAAATATTTCTTGGGGAAGGAGAGTGTGTGGCAGTAGACAATTCCATTATCTTAGCATAGGTGTTGATGGACCTTTAGGTTTTAATAATCAAATTGAGTTAAATTCAAAAGATGGGAGAGAGCTAATTCAATCTATAACAGGAAGCCAAACAACAGATTCCTTACCAGAAAGATTAGGGGGGCATTCTGTAATAGCTTATTATCAGGGTATAAAATTAGTTGGTATAGAAAAAAGATAATTATTCTTTTTTATTAGCATTAGCTTCTTTTAGCCTTTTTATTAGTTGATTCATTGAATCATCTAATTGCTGATTGTTTTTTGTACCTGTGCAAACTAATTTTCCATTAGAGAATAGTAGGAATGTTGCATTGGGTTCAACTAGTTTATAGACTAATCCTGGAAATTGTTCTGGTTCATATTCTGTATTTTCTAATTCTAATGCCAGGAAGTTTAAATTTAATTTCATATCAATGTTTCCTGATGCAACAATATTTTGAACTGTTATTTTTGGTTTGTCTGTTATTTTTACATTTATTTTTTTTAAGGTTTTTATTACTTGTTCTATGACTTCTTTTACCTGGGCAATTGATTTTGTACCTGTGCAAACTAGATTTCCTGATGAAAATACAAGAACTGCTGATTTTGGCTGTTTTATCCTTAGAACTAAGCCTGGAAACTGTTCTGGATTATATTCTGTATTTGCTATTGTTTTTGCTAATTTTGTCAATGGAACATCTTTTCCTAGAGAAGTTGTTGCTACAATATTTTGAATTTTTAAAGAACCTTTATTTGTCATGGTATTTATAAAGGCGTTTTATTTATAAAGGTTTCTATTTTTATCGTGAATAAAATTAGTTAGGAAGAAGAAAATACATTGAAATCTGCTACTTTTTTATGACTTAATAGTTCTATTAGTAAGAGTATTACTACAATTATTATGGCAATTACAAGTATGGTTATTATACTAAAATAAATATATCTAAATACATCAGATGTTGTTGCACTGCAATTTTTTGTTTCTGTTTTATCTTGCTGGCAATTTGCATTGTCTTTACATATTCTTGATTGTTTATTTTCTGCATTGCAATTTGACCAGGATGTGCAATTCCAGTTTGCTGTGCAGTTGGATTGATTTCCTGGAAGTGAAGTACAGGTTTGATTTGTTGGAGGTTTATTTGCTAAAGAAAAACAGTAGTTTTTGTCAGTACAATTTCTTATTTGAATTCCATTAATACAATCCTGCCAAGAAGAACAGGTCCAATTTGGGATACATTCTGTATCATTATACCAAAATTCTGTTGCTCCTGAGTGAGTAAGGCCTTGTATTTTAAAGGTATTATTGGAAGAAATTTCACAGGTTATTGAATTTGATGAATCTGGGCAATTTAATAATATTTCATCTTGTTTATTGCAGTTAGAACTTATTGAACTTATTGAACTTATTTCAGAATTTTCTGCGCAAACTTTAGAAGAGGAATTTAATCTATCTACGTAGATTGTTTTATTTACGTTTACTCCTTTTACAATTAGATATCCTTTGTTTCCAGAGCTTTGCCTTTCTAAGGATATTTTATTTATATCTAGGTAATTTGAAAAATCCCAATAAAATTCTAGATAGGTTTTTTCAGCTCCTTTGAATTCTACTTTTTCACTAAGATTGGTAAAGTTTTGAGATGAAAGATTGGAAGTATTATTTATAAATATTGTAATATCTTCTCCTACTAAAGGGTTTATTCTTGATTTGAATTCATCTGAATTTCCTAATATGGTATCGTTGTTATAATTGCAACTAGGAGTTTTATTTTCTGGAATATTTGAACCACAATTATTTGAATCTGTGTACCAGGATAGCTTGGTTTCTGAAGAATTGCATGACGTATTATGTTCTATTATATTGGGGATACAAGGAGGTACTTCTACTTCAGTTATTGTTATGAATGAATAACTGTGATTTCCAGATACTGCTGAAAAAACAGATCTATTTTTAGTTGAAATTTCAGTATAATTAAAAGAATAAAATGTATCTGTCAAACCCCATAGGTTTGTAATATCTTGCCATGTTGTTGGTTCTACTTTAAATATAGATCTTATTTCAGAATCTGTTTGACTTAGGTTGAGGTTTCTGGTTGTTGAATTTTTGTACATATTTATATCAATTAATGTGCTTATTCCACTTGGTAAGGATAATGTTCTTATTTTGTCTGCTGCTTCTTGAGTAAGATTCATTTTAGCAACACTCATTGAGTTATAGAGACTTAATTCTGACTGACTGTATGCACCTATCATCATATAGATTGTATTGCCATTTAATTTATAGGCGGTTATGTTGTCACATCTTCCTGTGTGAGTTGTATTTGCATAGATTTGAATGTTAGTTGAAGTTTCTATAAAAATAGAATTCCATAATGCTTTTATGCTTTCATTAGAACAGTCTGCTGGAATGCTTGTGATAAGGACTACATTTCCTGAAAGTATTATTTTATTTAATATTATTGTTAAAAGCATTAAAATCAAGATTATTAAAAGAATTAATAATTTCTTTATCCTATCCCTCTTTTTATGTTTCATAGAAATATATGTATGTTGGAGTTTAAAAATTTAATATTCTATCTTTAATTCCATTCTTTTGAATTCTTTTTCAATTTCTTCAAGAGTTGCAACATCTCTTAGAGATTTATCATGCCTTAGGGCTGTTACTCTTGGAAATCTTAAAGCAAATCCTGATTCATAGGTTGGTGATTTTTGTATATTTTGAAATAATATTGTTACTATTATCTTTGGTTTTATTTTTACTTCTTTTCCATGTTCATAGGTTATTAATGGTTTTACTAATTTTGTTAATTCTATATAGGATAGACCTTCTTCTTCTTTTTCTTTTAATCCTGTTGAAGCCTTACCAATTTCTAGATATTTATCGTTTTTAGGGTCATAGCAGGAAAGCGTGAATGATGATAAAATGCCGCCACGTTTTCCAGTACCATATTCTGCACCTGTTATTACTAAATCAAATTCATTTTCAGCTGGTTTTAATTTTAGCATAAATCCTACTCTTGCACCTGGTTTATATTCTGCTTGAAGATTTTTAATCATTATTCCTTCTTGATTATCTTTCAGTGCTTGTTTATAGAATTTTTCTGCAACTTTTTCATCCGAGGTTATTATTTGTTCTGCTGTTCTTATATGATAGGGATGGTGATGAATTATTTTTCTTATTAATTCAGTTCTTTTTTCAAATGGTTCATTTATCATTGATTTTCCATTGAAATACAAGATATCAAAAACATTTATTTCAACTGGAAGTTTTTTTTCTAGCTTTTCAATATCATATTTTCTTCTTATTCTTTGTGAAATATCTTGGAATGCTTTATATTTTTTTGTTTTAGGGTCATAGCCAACTGCTTCTGAATCAAGAATAAATGATTTGGCTTTAATATTTTCTTTTATGTATTTGACAACATCTGGAAACTGTTTTGTAACTTCATCTAATCTTCTCGTGAAAATTTTAATCGTACCTTTTTCATCTTTGTTTATTAACATTCTAAAACCATCGTATTTGTACTCTATTGCTGCTGGTTTTCCTACTCTTTTAAATCCGTCTTCTATTGATTGGGCTTTTAATGCAAGCATTACTTTTAATGGATGTCCTGGTTTTAGTTCTGTTGCATGAAGAGATTTTATTCCTTTAATTGCTTTATCAAAGACTAGGGCAAAATCATTTGCTTTATCATAGGATTCTTGTACTGCTTTGTTTGCTTGTTTTATTTCTTCTGATGAAACATTGTTATTATTAAAACAAGTGTCTGAAATTGCATCTCTTATTGTTCCAGATGCAACACCAATTCTTAGATCATTTAGTAGAGTTCTTATGATGTATTTTGCTTCTATTCCTGATGCAGATGTTAGAAGTTCAGATATGAGGGACATTTTTTTATTAACTGTTCCTTTTCCTACTAGTTCTGGAAGTTTTTTTAAATTATCAAGAACTTTTTGTGTTGTTAATTTATGGCTGAAAAGTGTATTTTGCTTTTTTTTAGACATTACCTGTTCTGCAACTAATCCTAAATCACCTATTTTTTTCCATTTTTGGATTATTTCTTTTTTTGATATTCCTGATGCTTTTTCTAGTGCTTTAATGCAAAGTTGATCTGATATGCCAAATTCTTTTTCAGAATAATCTGGAAATGCTTTTCCTTGTATTAAATAAATAATCTCTTTATTTGATTCATGTTTTAATTTTTTTAAGAATTTAGATAGAATTTCTATTTTTTTTAATCTTGAAGGATTTTTTTGTAGTTCTTCATAGGTTTCACAGAGTTCTTTATATAACATTTTATCACCTTTTTATATTAAATAGTATAGACGTGTTATTAAATGTTTTGGGATTTGTCAGTGGATGAACATTTTAGAAGATTTAGGCACTAAAAGTAATTATCTTTACAATATTTTAAAAGTTCATGAATTAACTTTTCTAAGAATTGGTTTAGTTTTGAAGAGCAAGCATATTTTTATGATACAGATGGAATATCTGCTGATTTGCTTATCTAAGATATATGAAAGTTTTTCTTGAAAAATCTTCTCAATTAAATTTTGATGATACTAACAGAAATTTTTGGAATAAATGGTCATCTACTAATTTATTTTGGGTTTGTTTAACATATTCTTCTATATCAAATGTATTGTCTAAGAAATCTCTTACATCTAGCATTTTACTATAAATCTCTAACGTAATTTATGGATTAATCTATTTCTTTTATGAGAAATATACATTTTCCTTACACTTGGACGTGCTTTATTTGTAGGAGATTTAGATGTTAATCCTCTACTTTTTTTACCTGCACTCGTAAGTCCCCTATAGACTCTTTTTTGATTTGTTTTTTTACAAATCCAATTTATTGTAGAATCATTTTGAATTTCTGGTCTTGATGGATCAACCATTATAACTTCAAAGAAATAATATTTTCCATCTTTTGCTAATTTATAGCTATTTAAAACTTCAAGATTCTGAAAAAATTTGTTTGCTCTTTGTTCTGCTACCCATTGATAGCTCATTTTTACAACTTTTCTTATTGTATGTCTTTTTGACCTTCTTCCTTTATTTGTTCTATGTCTTTGTCTTCCACCTCTTGGAACCCTTATTCTTACAATAATAAATCCTTTTTTTGCTTTATAACCTAATGCTCTAGCACGGTCAATTCTTGTGGGATTTTCAATTTTCAGAGCAGCTGGTTCACTTCTCCATTGAATCATTAATTCTCTTAGTCTTATTGGATCTGGTTTTTTCCATGCCTGTTGCATGTAGTGGTATAGTCCTTTTGTCATATTTCTTTTAGATAAAGTTGGTTTAAAAACCTAATGGTTTTTAACTCATAGAAAATCTATGATTTTGAAGATTATTGTTTTTCTATTTGAAAAATCTTGGTTTAAATGAGGCTGCCAAGCGCTCAAGAATTATTCTAATTCTTGGCGACTCTAACTCTCCTTTATCAAGTTGCAGTATTTGAAAAATCTTGGTTTAAATGAGGCTGCCAAGATTTGAACTTGGGACCCCCGCCTTTCTGAAATTAATTATGATTACTCATTATATTTATATCAGAGCGATGCTCTAACCGAGCTGAGCTACAGCCTCATTAATAGTATTTTTAATTATAGGGGTTATTTAAAGGTTTTTGATTAGAACATATTTCTTATAGCTGAATTATAGATTATTGCAGCACAAGTTCCTATTACTCCTAATGTTAAATAAAATACAATTCCTTCTTCATACAATCTTTTTGAAACAGAAGTTTGATTATTTGGATTATTTTCATCAAAAGGTATTAGTTCTACATTTCTTAAATTTTCTTCAAGATTTTTCATGTATAAATTAAACTATTGAGGATATTTTAAACTTTATTGTGATTGAGAATTTAAGCTTTTAATTCAAGAATTAGATTTTCCTGCTCTAATTTATATCCTAAAATTGGCAGACTTATATTGAGTGTCTTTGAGTATACTTTATCTTTTCCAATGGCTTTTATTTCAATTGAGTCTTCAAATCTATTGACAAATACGTCTTCTATTTTTTTAACTCCGGGCATTTCTAATTCGTAAATTATTTTTCCTGAAAATCTTCTTACTTTTGATTTTGGTTCTGTTTTTGGTGATTTTGAAAATCTTTCAGTTTTCTCTCTTGATAATTTATTTATTATTGGTATGATTTCTTCTACTTCTTTGGTTTCTTCTTGAGGAAGGACTCTTTTTCCATTTACAAAGAATTGTATTTCTAGATTATTCTGTCTTAGGGTGTTTGGATTTTGTTTAGGTGGTTGTGGGGGTTGTATTCTTTCAAATTCTTGCGAAGATTTTATTTGTTTTTCTATCATTTTTTCAGCTATTTTCATTGCATTTTCAAAAAGTTTATCTGTAAAAGAATTTTCAAACATCTCAAAGGGATTATCTTCAATTATGTCTTTTTTTCCTAAAAATCCATAATCTCTTTGATAATTCTCAGACCTAAAACTATTCCCACAGTGAGGACAAAAATCATAGTTTTTGCTTACTTTACTATTACATTTTAAACATTTTTGTTTGAACATGGGATTAATAGGATTATTTTGTTTAAATAGTTTTTTATGTAATGTACTAGCTTAGAATTCTGAAGTAAAAAAGTAATTTAACAGGATTGCATCTAGGTTAAATTTCTAAAGTTTATCATTATTGTACATAAACCAAATAAAATATATTTAAGAGAAGTATTGCATGGGATATATTACATAGCTAATATCTATCGGATTAACAAGAATTATTAAAAAAATAATCTTAGACAAAGTCGGATTGTTTATTCATTAATATAGGCAATTTCATTGATTAGACGACTTAGTCGGAAATTGTCTTATTAGAGAATCCCTCTAAAAGGGATTGTCTAAAGCTTCAAAATTCTAAGTAATAACTATAGAATCTATTTGAGCTTATAAAAGTTAAACTTGATTTTTTAGGAAAGTTTTTTAAGAAGAGCTTCTTTATTTATGTCATGGAAGAAACTAAAGGGGGGATAAAAATGCAAGAATTAATAAAAAAATATAATATTAATTTGGAAGAACTTGAAAAGGAACAGATAAAACTGGCTAAGGGCCTTGAAATAAAGGATAAAATAGATTTTAATCTTGCAGAAACTTTTGGTGCTATTGATAATACTTTTATTGGAAATAAGCTTTTATCTTGTATTATTGTTTGTAATAGGGATATGGAAATTATTGATAAAACCTATGCAATTGAAAGAGTTAAATTTCCTTATATTCCAGGTTTTAGAAATTATAGGGAAATGCCTACAATGGTGAGTGCCTATGATAAATTAAATGAAAAACCTGATTTGATATTTGTTAATTCTGGAGGTATAATCCATCCTAGACTCGGGCTTGCAAGCCATTTTGGACTTGCACTCAGTGTTCCAACAATTGGTATTTCAAATTCTGCTATTGATTGTGAAATAAAGGATAATATTATCTATAGAAACAATAAAAAAGTTGGAAGGTTATTGTTAAGCAAAGAAGGAAGCAATCCTCTTTATATAAGTCCTGGAAATTTAATCAGTGTTGATAGTGCCTATGATGTATGTAAATTAATGATACAATTTCCCCATAAGAATCCAGAACCATTGCATTTAGCTTCAAAATACACTAAAGAGGTTAGAAGAGAGCTTGTTTAGGGAGTAGTAGACTGTTTTTCTTATTTTGTTAATGCTAAAAAATATTTTAAATGTTTATAGACTCACATTTTAAGAATTGTATAATACAGAAATATAAGGGGTAATTGGGGATTATTACATTAATTGATATTTAGGTTTGCTTAGAATTCAGATAGAATTTTGGATTGATTATTGTATGGATGTAATGTATTTCTTTTATTATTGGAGATTCTATTTTTTTTGCTATTCTTCCTATTTGTTTTTTTGTTGAAAATCTTTCTTTTATTTTTACTTCTTTTATTCTTGGTATCATTATTATTCCAACTAATAGCCTTAGGACCCCTGATATGATGAATATTATTAATATTGGATGAAGAATATCAGTTTTTATTTTTTCTATTAGCATTGCCCCTATTGCAGCTCCAATGAAAATGCCAATTCCATTTAATAATTCATAGTAGGAAAAAGCAAGACATCTTTTTTGAGGTGTGACACAGTCAAATACATAATTAGAACATGCAAAATTAAACCCCCCCCAACCAATACCACTTAGTAACTGTGGAACTATGATTAAATAAATTGGGGATTTTGAAAATAACCAGGCGATTGGACAAAGTGCAATCAATGCAATGGTTATTCTGAATATTTGATAGTTTCCATATTTATCTGAAAATCTTCCCCAGGCTTTTATTGTAATGAGTTGAAATAATGTTGCTGCTGATAATATTATTATATAGGTTAAATAAGAAAAATTTAATTCTCTAAGCATGTAGATTGTAAAAAATGGTCCTGCAATTGCTGTTGAAAGATTTAACATTGCACGGAATATTGTAAATCTTCCAAAATTATTAAATGGAGCTTTTTTTACGAATTGGAAAAAACTAAAATAATTTTCTTTTTTAAAAGTTAGTTGAGGTTCATATTGTTTGCTTAAATAATATCTTGAGATTACTTTGGATATTAGGGTAATTATAAATAGAATTATGAATCCTATTATTAATAGGTTATTTTTTTTAAGAAAATCTAATAATACTGCACATAATATTGCAGAAATTAGAGAAACTGTTCCTAGTATGAATGTTCTTTTTGCAAACCATCTTCCTCTGTGTTCTTCATCAACTAAATCTCCTATCCAGGAAAACCAAGCTGGTGCAGATGCATTGGCGCATATTACATATAATGAAAAAAATATCAATGTCATTAAAGGTAGAATTCCAGTAAGTATTTGGAAATAATAGAGCAGGGCTATTGCTATTATTGGTATCCAGGATAATATTTCAAATAATACTGCAGTTAGGACAATTTTTTTTCTTGGATATTTTTCTATGAGGTCTGCTGATTGCCATTGGCTAATTGGGCCTAGAAGTCCTGGTATTGAAGAAAGCATTGCAATCATAGAATTGCTGGAATTCAATGCTATTGCAAATGGAGATATAAAATTACCTGCAATGGAATCTTTTATTGTAGAAAATATACCGTCTTTTATGCTGTAATCTCTTGATTTTTCTTTTAGTGATTTTTCACTTTGCTCTTTTTTCATGTTATATTCGGAATCTGAATTTTATATATAAATCTTATTAAAAGTATTACTATTAGTAAGAATGTTACTAAAATAAATCCATTATAAAAATAATAAGAGGAGGTTGTTCTGTTATTTTCATTTGAAACAGTATTATTTTTTTCAGCTTGTATTTTTTCATAATCTGAAATAGTCATTCCTTTTGAATATTCAGAGATCATATGTGCTGTTAATTTGCTGCTGGAATTTTCCATTATGTTCATAAAATTAAATGTGAGTATTAGAGTTAGGATAATTATTCCTAGATAAATAAATGTTGGGTAGTGTTTACTTTTGAACATTTTTCTTTTCTCCTATTTCTGAAGGGTCTAGCTCTATTGTAAGGTAGTCACTTTCTTTTAGATTGAATCTATCTACAGTATCTTTTGGAATAGTTACTACATAGGAATTTCCTACTTTTCTCAGTTTTGCATCAAATTTTCTTTTTGACATTTTATTATGTATATACAAAATATATACTTGTTTTTAAACCTTTTTATATATCTGTATATCTATTGTATATACACTTATTTAAATGTTTTTATTGGAAGAAGATTAGTAAAGTTTTTTATATGGTTGATTTTTTAGGTTTAATGTAACTACTATTAGATGATTAAAATCGGAAGATTTTTAAATAAAAAAATCTTAGATTATTATGGCAAATATTATAGACACTCAAAAAGAATTTTTAGTGATTAGGCATGGTTTTCTTAATTCTAATGGTTATTTTATTGAAGAATTAGTTGAAAATGGAAGAAATTTAGAGGGATTTATTGATAGGGGTAGGGCAGTGAGAAGAAAGGTGGTGACTTGTTTAGAAGGAGATCTTATTCAAGTTGAAGAGACTGGTGAGCCCGTATTTACTCATCAAAGTTTTACAAGACTTGGTTTAGATAAATTCAGAAGATTAAAAGAAGACAACATAGCAACTAGTTTGTCAGAAGTTCTTGATAATTATCAGGGATTTAAATCTAAACAACCTCATGAAAAATTAGTTTTGTGTATTGAACCTAAATTAATTACTTCAATGAATACTCTCAGAAAATTATTTGAGCAGTTAGCAAAAAGACAAATTCCTGATGTTTATTTTGATTCTTTTTATGGAAATAGACTCGATGATATACATACTCTCAATCAAGAGACAGGAAATGTTTTTGATAGGAGTTATCATATGCTTTTTGGACATTTGGGGCCTATTGGAATAACTTTCCCAGTAATCTCTCCGATACTTGGATATGATATAGTCTCTACTCAGTATCCTATTTCATTTGGAAAATTAAATTTTCCAACTATTTATGGGGCAGTTGGTTCATTAAAAAAGCTTCAAAAATGTTCTGAAGATTCTAATGCCTTAGGAGCATATGTTAGATTTAAAGAGAGAGATGGAATTTTAGGATCCACTAGGATGTTGATTAAGTCTGTTCTTAATACAAAGAAAGTTAGGGCGATTAAAAAAGATGCTTCTTAAACTTCATGAAATATCTAGGTTGATTAATTATTTAGGATTTGATTAGTAAAGTTTTTTATAGGGTTGATTTTTAGGTTTAATCCCTGCTATAGATTATATAAACTACTTCTAAATTAGGACATAAACTTAAATAGTTGTTTTGCTTATTTATTTGATGACTGCAAAAATAAAATTATCCAAATATGCTCTTGAAGATTTGTATTTAAACAAAAATTTATCTACTTATAAAATTGCTAAAAAATTCAATTGTGATCCTTCAGTTATACAAAATAGATTAAAAGAATATTCAATAAGTTTAAGAAATCCTAAGAAAGAGATAAAAATATCCAAAGAGAAACTTATTGATTTATATATTGTTAAGAAACTTTCAACTCAGAGAATAGCTAGAATACTCGGAATAAGTTCTTGTTCTGTTTATTATAAATTAAAAAAGGCAGATATAAAACTTCGCTCTAAGAATTTATTAACTATCAACAAAGAGGAATTACAGCAATTGTACATTGAACAGGGATTATCTCTCTCCCAAATTGCTAAAAAATTAGGTTATAGTAAAGTTACTATTTTTAATAAATTAAAGAAACTAGGAATTAAAACAAGAAACCTTTCGTTAGCAAACACTAAATATCCTAAAAAGAGTTTTGATGGTAATAATAAAATTAAAGCATATATGATCGGATTTAGGCTAGGGGATTTGAATGTTAAGGCAATTAACAATGATTCCACTGTTTTTATTAAATCAAGTACTACAAAAAAAGAGCAATCAGATTTAATAAAAACAGTTTATGGAAAATATGGGCATTTTAGAATTAATCTTATTGAAGGAGTTTATTCTATTTATTGTAATTTAAATAGTTCTTTTTATTTTTTGATTCAAAAAAAAGATCAGATTGAAAATTGGATTTTTAGTAATGATAACTATTTTTTTGCGTTTTTAGGAGGATATAGTGATGCAGAAGGTAATTTTGGAGTATATAGTGGTATGGCTCGATTTAGATTAGGTACTTATGATAAAAATATCCTAATGCAAGCTGCAGATAAATTAAATAAATTAGGTATCATAACTAAATTTAATTTAGAGGGAAGGGCTATTATTGGTAAGCAGAATCAAGACTTTTATAGGATAAGTATAAATGAAAAGAAATCCTTATTAAAGTTCATTAAAAATATTAAGCCTTTTATTCTTCATAAAAAAAGATTTAATGACCTTATTCTTTGTGAAAATAATATTTTAGAAAGAAATAAAAAGCATAGAATTTAAGTTAGTTTATGAAAAACAAAAAAACATTTTATGTAACAACCCCAATATATTATCCTACTGCAAAACCTCATCTTGGGACGGCATATACAACTATAGCTGCAGATATACTCGCTAGATGGCATAAGCTTTTAGGAGAAGATGTTTTTTTCTTAACTGGAACAGATGAACATGGACAAAAGCTTGATGAAGCTGCAAAAAAAGTAGGTAAGAATCCTAAAGAATATGTTGATGAACTTGTTAAAGAGTTTAAGAATGTGTGGAAAGAATTAAATATAAATTTTGATGAATTTATAAGAACAACTGATAAAAAGCATGAAGAAATTGTTAAAAAACTTATTAAAAAAATTTATGATAATGGGGATTTATATGAAGAAGATTATGAAGGATTATATTGTGTTCCTTGCGAATCTTATTGGACTGAAAAAGATTTATTTAATGGAAAATGTCCTTCTTGTGGGAGAGGAGTTCAGTCAATAAAAGAAAAAGCTTATTTTTTTAGACTTTCAAAATATCAGAAAAAGTTAATTGAGCTTTATAACAATAATTCCGATTTTGTTTTGCCTAAATCAAAAAAAAATGAAATGATAAATCGGATTGAAGAAGGGTTGAAAGATGTTAGCTTTACAAGAAGTAAATTCAAATGGGGTGTTGAATTTCCTATGAACAAAGATTATGTCCTCTGGGTCTGGGCTGATGCACTTACTAATTATATATCTGCTCTTGAATGGCCTGATGGTAAGAATTTTAAAAAATTTTGGCCAGCCAATATTCATTTAATTGGAAAGGATATTTTATGGTTCCATTCTGTAATCTGGCCTGCAATGCTAATGTCTGCAGGTATTAATATGCCTAAAACAATCTTTGCTCATGGTTGGTGGACAGTTGATGGAGAAAAAATGAGTAAAAGTAAGAATAATGTTATAGACCCTCTAGAACTTATTAGGAAATATGGAGTTGATAGTTTTAGATATTTTTTATTTAGGGCCTCTACCTTTGGAGAAGATGGGGATTTTTCTGAAAAGGTTTTAATTGAAAGGCATAATAGTGAACTTGCAAATAAATTTGGAAATTTAATTTCAAGGGTAAGTACACTTGCGGAAAAATATGGTTTAGAAAAAACTGAAAATAAACTCTTGCATAAACTGAATTTAAAACAAATTAATTTATATATCAATAATTATGAATTAGATAAGGTATTGAATGAAATATTTAGTTTCATTGATGCATGTAATGAATATGTTCAGGAGAAGAAACCTTGGGAAACACATGATAAAAAAATTCTCTATCAACTTGTTGATAGCATAAAGGCAATATCTATTTTACTTTGGCCATTTATACCAAGCACTTGTGAAAAAATATCTGAACAGTTTGGATTCAAAATTAATTATTCTGAGATTGAAAAACCATTGAAGATTAAGGATATTAGAAAAGGGGAAATTCTATTCAAAAAAATAGAGTAGACTTTATATGGATTTTTGATTATACTAATTTTTAAAAAGCATTATTTTATCTTGTATCAATATGGGAAGTAATAAGGGTATTGAAAAAACTAGACGAGTTAAGGTACGTCATATGATCTCAGATACTTGTAATGAGGTTGTAGATGCTTTAAACAGGTTAGAAGCTATTTTGCAGACTAATCTTCCTGCAGTGAATTCAGATACTGCAATGAGTCATTTAGATCTTCAAGAAGCTTGGTATCAGTACTGTCATAGATTAGTTAATAGTATTGAATTAATAAGAATAAAAAATTCTGGATCTGAGAGTGTTCTTAATTCTTTATATCCTGAACTGCTTCCAGGTTTTGTAGAATATCTGCAAAAATTTGGGAGTGTTAGTTTTGGAAGACATGTAAGCTATAAAAATAATGTCGGAAGAGTTGGTGTTTTTATTGCCAGAGGAATAGAACAAGAAGGTAATTTTTTAGGCATTTTTGAACAAGGAGATGAACATTTTAGTTATAGTGGCTATGTTCCAATTAATGTTTCTGAAGAAGAATTTCATAGACCTTCTGTTCATGATGTTTCTAAAGAAGAGTCCTTATGCTCTTCGGTTTATCCTCTAGGTTCTTCTGGAATCGATGGTGGAAACTTTGCCTATGTAAGACTTTTTGCTGAGAAAACTGCTGATGGATTTGAAAGATTAGATGGATTTTTGGAAAGGGGAATCAAATTTCCTTAGTTTTTTGTTTTATTAATTCGTACTAGCTTACCTTTCTGAAGCATCCTATTATTTATCGACTTCGTCAGATAAATATTTTTTATAATTGATAGTGTCATGAACTTAAAGTCTTGTAAACATGCATAAGCGATTCTTCTTAGCATCTGCATAACTAAATCTATTGGAAATACTAAATAACGTAGAAAAAAATAAGTTGGCAGAGCCACTTATTTTGTACATTGAACTTCAGAATCCTAAGTAAATACATTAATTCAAAAGGTTTAAATTGTTGCCTTGTATTCTTTGCATATGGTTGAAAACATATATGTTTATTTAAAGAAGGAGTTTTTTCGATGGAAAATAGAAGTATTGGAACATAGATATTTATTATTGTTATCAGTTTTATTTTTAATTATTGCAGAAGTAATTAATTATTTTTCTGGAGTCTATACAAATAGGGTTGGTGCTGCTGTTTCTCCTGATTTGATTCTTGATTATATTCCTCCAATTGATTTAGGTTTTTTATTTGTCTATGGTTTTATGTTTATTTTAGCAGTTTTAGCAATTTATCCTTTATTTTTTAAACCAAAAAAATTACATGAAGTAATAAGTCATGTTAGTTTTCTTTTAATGGTGAGGGCGATATTTATTTGTTTTACACATCTAAAAGTTCCTGTTGGAGCTATTATGAAAGACTTTCCAGGATGGTTATCTGCTTTTAGTTTTCAAAATGATTTATTTTTTTCAGGACATACTGCTGTTCCTTTTTTAGGATTTTTGCTTTTTCATGATAGTAAAATTAAATATTTCTTTTTAGTAGGTTCGATAATAATGGGAATGACTGTATTGTTTATGCATGTTCATTATTCAATTGATGTTTTTAGTGCTTTTTTTATAGCTTATGGTTGCTATAAATTTGGAGAATGGTTGTTTGGAAAAGTAGAGGAATAGACTCTTTGATTATTTTAGTATTTTTTGGGTTTTATTTTAATAACCATTATAAGTTTGCAGGATTTAATGATTTTTCTTGTGAAGATAATTTCTCTTAACCACAATAATGTTTATAACTATAAAATCTCTATATTTTTCATGACTGATGAAAAGAGAAGGCAAGGAAGATTATCAAGATTCCTTGAAGAAGCTGTTATATATGGGGTAATTGTATTAAGTGCCGCAGGTATTGGTACTTGTTCTGGAAAATATCTTCATAATAGATGTTATAATAATTCTTCAACATTCAACCATGGGGTTTCAAAACAAGGGGTTGCTGAAACTTCTGAAACATATAGATTTTCAGATGGATTAGATGGTTTTTGGGAATATACTTTGCATCATGATAAGGCCATGATTGAAATTCTTACAGGACATCTTGATACTAGTTCATTAACTTTTAGAGTATATGCGTTTTTGAAGGGCCATAGTCCAAAAGATTATGCAAAAGTATTTACATATAGGACTGATTCAGGGGATTCATCAGTTAAAAGGATTGATATACCTGAATTTGGAGCAAGATGGTTCCGTGGTATTGATAGTCATTATAATTCTCATTGGGATTTTTTTGAAAAAGCGAGTATTGCACTTGCAATGGCAAGAAGAGAAGCATTTTCAAGGAATCCTTCTTCTAGATATCTAGAAGAATTAAATCAAATACCTAGGATGAGTGACCCTATAAAGAAAATTTCAGAAATATTGCATCAACCATTACAGGAAAAATAGGCCCATTTTTCACTTAAATGATAATAATGAAATCAAAGATTCTTAGATAATTTAACTAATTCTGCTTCCTAATTCAATTGAACCATCTGGCTGAATAAGTTTAACTTCTGAATGATCATCATTCACTGCTGCAAGAAGCATTCCTTTACTTTCTATGCCCTTTAGTTTTTTTGGTTCTAGGTTACAAAATATGATGCATCTTTTTCCATCTAATTCTTCTTTTTGATAATATTGTTTTAATCCTGCTACCAGGATTCTTGTTTCTGTTCCAAGATCTATTTTTAGTTTATATAATTTATCTGCTCCTGGAACATCTTCTATTTCTAGAATTTCTCCCACTCTTAGGTCTATTTTTTCCCAATCACTGAATGTTACAATACCTTCTACCATTTTTTTATTAATTTAAGTCTGTTTAAAAATTTGTCGGTTCAAATTTTTAACCTATTCAATTTTGCAAATTGAAAGTTTAAAAATATTTGGATTTTGATTCTTATTTATCCTTTATGTTTTTTTAGGATATTATCTAAAATATCAAATAATATATCATAGTCTTGTTTCTTATTTTTTTTAAGATTTTTTGAATAGATATTTATATTTTTAATAAATTCTAGGATTCCTTGTTTTTCTCCATTTTCTAGGAATTTTCCAAATCCTTTTTTTTCAATGTATATGGAATTAAAAACCTGTTCAAATTGACCTTTTAATGGAATTGCTAAATATGGTTTTTTTAAATAAATTGCTTCTCCTACAGAAGTAAAACCTGCATTGGATATTATGGCTTTACAATCTTTTAATTCATTTAAGAAATTCTCTTTTTTTCTAAAGAATAGGTTTGCCTCTTTTCTTTCTTTTTCATAGGGAAATATTACAAAGTTTTCTTTTATTTGCTTTAGGGTTTCAATGAATCTTGGATTTTCTTTTGATAAATATACTACAATTTTATCTTTAATACTTGGTTTTATTTTTTTTATCTCTTCTTTTATTATTGGAGCAACAATAAAACTATTAAGATTTTTTGGTTCTAATTTGCATAAAGATAGAGCAATTTTATAGTCTGATTTTGGATTTATTATTTTTATAATTGTTTTTAAAAGAAAGTAGTCTTTTTTGTATTTTTTTGGAATGTTTAATTTATAGTGAACAAACCTATTTTGGTTGCTTATTGAAATTAAGGGTAGTTTATAAATAATGGAAATCCATGCAGAAAAGGGTTCCATATCTGAAATGCAAATTTCTGGTTTAAAATTTTTAATTAAATTTTTTATTTTCTTAATCTTTGAAAAGTTCCTAATAAAGTGGTTTGAATTTGAAAAAAGAGTTTTTAAGGGATTTATTTTTCCATTCTTACAATCCATGTATAGTCCGTTTACTAAAAATGTTTTAAACTTATCTTTTAAAACATCATATGCTTTGCCATAGGTTATTATTACTACCTTATGGCCTTTTTTTTCTAAATAACTTGCTATTGCAATGGCATGGGTTGCATGACCAAAACCTTCTCCTGAGACTCCATAGATTATATTCATGATAGTAGAATTTATTTATATTTTTAATAACTTTGTATTCCTAATGAGCCAAGGAGCTTTCTTAAAAAGCCTTTTTTATGAACTTCAAATTTTACATTTTCTCCAAGTAATCTTCTTGTTGTTAGATTATAACTTTTTGATGCAGGACTTTTTGGATGTGTAAAAATCACTGCGTTTTTCATTACTTGAGATTCTTTTATTGCATCGTCTTCTGGAATTATGCCAAGAATTGGTACTTCAAGCATATCTTTTATGTTTGAAATGGACATTTCAACAGGTTTGCCTTGGAATCTTGTTATTATCACTCCGGTTACTGGTTTTCCTAGTTCTTCTGCTAATTTTATTGCTTTTAATGCATCTGTTACAGCAGACATTTCTGGATTGGTTACAATTATTATTTCATCTGATGCAAGCATGGATGATTTTGCTTCTTCACCTAATCCTGCTGCAGAGTCGATTAAAATATTGTTTGATATTTTTTTAAGTTTTCTTGCAAAATCGATTAGTTTTCTATAGTCTACTTTTTCTGATTCTTTTAAAGAAAGTGAGGCAGGTATTATCTTTGTTCCAGATTCATGTTCATAGATTGCATCCTCTACTTTTGCTTGGCCATTTAAAACATGATTTAGGGTTGTTGGAACAATTGGAGCACCTAAATGTATGCCAATATTTGGGGTTGTTAGATTTCCATCAACAATTATAACATCGTGACCTAATTTATTTAGGGAAGTTCCTAAGTTTATGGTTGTTGTTGTTTTTCCTACACCACCTTTTCCAGATAATATTGCGTAAACTTTTGCCATTTTTGAGCAGTTAGAACATCCTGCTAATTTTTAGTTAGGAGAAAAAGCTTGGTATAATTTATAAACCTTTCTAAGATTTCTGAGTATTCCTTTAGTTTTTCTAGATTGACTGAAATTTCCTTCCATTTGTAGGTTATTCTCAGACATACTCCTTTTCTGAATTCTCCTTCTTTTGTTTTATTTAAGGAATCAATAATTTTAAACATTTCATATATTTCAACAACTTCCATAACTTCTTTACTATTTTTGAATACTTGTTTTATTAGATCTATTTTCAATTTAGGTGCGTCAGGAATGGATTTAATCATTTTTTTCTTTTTTGCCTGATCCAGAAGCCCTTCAAAAGAATAGTCTATCATTATTTTCCATCTTTTTAATAGGTTTATCATAACATCGCAGGTTTTTGTGTATTTCATGCTTACATAAAGCAAGTGATCTGCAGATATTTTTTCTTTCATTATTTTTTCTAAAGATTCTTCTGACATGTTTGTTAGGGGGTAGTTATTTCTCTTCTATTTTTTAATAATTAAGAAGGGGGTTAATTTAAAAAGGGGATGTTATATATAAATCTTGTCTTTATACTACCTATTGAAGAATTTTTTTATTATTTATGCTGTTAATGGTGTTAATTATTTTTTTAATAGAGTCTTTGGTTTTTTCCTTGAATTTTAATAAGTTTGAATTTTTCGCTTTTTCAACCATATTAATCATATTAAAATTTTTAAAATTAAAAGATGGGAAAAGATTCTTTTTATCTAAATAATCTGCAAGATATTCCTGTTCTACTTGATTTTGGGTTGGAGTAATTATGGCTCTTTTTCCTAATTCTATTAGATCCATTATAGTGGTATAACCACTTCTTGAAATAACTACTTTTGATCTGTTCATTAGGTCATTCCTGAGTTTTCCAGATACATAGGGATATATTTCAATATTGTCTTCTTTATTCTCAGAATGAGATTTAGAGAAGGTTTCACCTAATACAAAAACTTTTTTTCCATTTAATAATTTACTTTTTTTTATTAGTTCTTCTA
Source organism: Candidatus Pacearchaeota archaeon (assembly GCA_018304045.1). Taxonomy (GTDB): domain Archaea; phylum Nanobdellota; class Nanobdellia; order Pacearchaeales; family GW2011-AR1; genus ARS1285. The sequence goes on from JAGVWZ010000010.1 coordinate 32,181, forward strand.
TAAAGTCTTTTTTTGTATTTGGAATATATCCACTGGTTATAAAATAATAATCTATGTCTTCTTTTGTTTTTGTTTTTGTGTAGGAAGATAGTATTCCTATATATTTATGAGGCAGATTATTGACAATCCAATTGTGAGACATTTTTCCAGCTAAATTATTTTTTGAATCTTCAAAATCAGGTATTAATATCATGTTAAATTCCTTCAGGCAACTATAATTGACTAGATCAGATATCATTTGGAATATTTTTAATGATTTTGGCATTATTATTTTTATTTGATGGGAAATTATAAACGATTTTATTTTTTTAGAATAGCTTCCATATCTGCCATCTGAAATTATTAGGTTTATGTTTTTTTCTTTGATTAGTTTATTTACAAACTTATTTTCTTTTTTTACTATTTTTTTAGTTTCAAAAATGTCTTTTATTAGGAAGTAATAAAATTTTAATCCATTTCCTCTTTCAAGAGGTGGATAGTCTTCAAAATCTATGAACTCAATTTTATTATTTTTAAGTTCATCTTTTAATATGCTGAGTGCTTTTCCATGGGATAGAATCATTATTTCATTTTTCAACATGAATTCTTTTATTATTGGCAATGTTCTTAATGCATGGCCGAGTCCTAATGAACTTATGGAAAATAGTATTTTCATTAATATTTTATGTTTAAACTCTTTTTTATATCTTATGAATTTATTCTGTTACTTATTTTTAGAAAAATATTCTTTGAGGCTTGGATATAGTCTTTGATATCTTCTATTGTTAGGGCCTGTATCTTTAAGCTATCTAACATTATTACTACTTTTTCTTTTTTTATAAATTCCATTGAACTTTTTCTATGTTTTTTTTCTATTTCCAGAATGTTTTTTATTTTATTTATTTCTTTTTCAGTAAAGTCATAGGTTTTTGCTATGTTTTCCATAAAATTATTTATATTCTTTTCTTGGTTTGTATTTAGTATTAGATTTTTGTTTTCAAATTCATAGTAAATTGCAGAATTAATTGAATTTTGTATTGATTTAAATATTTCTTCAAATATTTTTATTATTAGTTTTTTTTCATTTACAATTGGAAATGTAACATAGGTCATATGGTCTGCAATTTGTAGGTGCCTTGCAGCTTCTTTGAGATATCTTTTGGATTCTTCTTGCATCTTATACATTATCTATTGCAGAATTCTTAATATAACTATTGGTTTTGGAATGGATATGTTTTTGTTTTGATATTGTTAATGTTAGAAATTAAACCACATCTTTTAAGATGTGGATTTTTACTTGTTTTAATTTCTGAACATCCTAAAAACAAGTGCCTGTCACAAACCACACTTTAGTGTGTGGTGGCACATTGTTTTTTTGATGTGCTGAATAGTTCTTTTATTATTAATGTAAAAAGTACTCTAAATGCTCTCAAGCTCGCATTTTAAAAATCAGTAAATTTTGTAGATATTGATATTGGGCAGTATATGTTAATAACGTTTTAGTTATAAATTTAAAATTAAAATTAACTTAAACTTAGAATTGCATCTGCTAAATCTCCATCAGAGTTCTCTAATGCTTGTCTTGCTTCTTCTTCTGTGCAGTTTGTTTTTTCAACTATTGTTTTTATGTCCTCATCCCAGACACCATCTGGTTTCTGAGATGCGTCTTCCCCTGGATTTACTTCTGAAATATCTCCTGAAATCTGAAAATTAGTTTGTCCCTGCATTTTTATTTTTGTTACAGAAGGATTTGAGATGATAATATTCTTATCAGAACATTCGATAATTACTCTCTTTGCGTCAATTTCTTCTTGAGCTATGCCCATTTGTTTCATAACTGCTTGCATCTTTTTTGGGTCTAGGCCTGGAAACATATTATTTAGAAATTTTTATTTAATTGGAAAGAATAGTTTTAATATTAGAACAAAAACTATTATTAGAATTATGAATAGAACTACTTGTGAAGGTTTTAGCATAAACCTGCTTTTATATTCTTCATTGTATCTTATTAATCCGCCGCCTGTTGAAGGCATGCTTATTCCTTGATTTGCCATATCTGAGATAGTTAATGACTATTTTTAAAGGTTTTTATTTGTTATTTATATTTTTGAATATAACTTATGTAGTGATTGTAAAGTTTATTAAGGTAAATATTCTGATTTGAATATGAGTGAAATAAGTTCTTTTGTAAGGGGAGGTTTGTGTGGAGCAGGGCTTCTTCTTACATTTTTGGCTGCTGTTAATTATTATGAACCTCCTAGGACAAGGGTTAATCCTTCTATTTCCTATGCTCCTGTTGTTTCTAGTTGTTTAGATAGTAGGGTTGTTCAAGCTAGTTCAGGAACTTTAGAAGCTCCTAAAACAGAAAGCCAAAGGCCTGTTTATGGAATTGATTTGCATATTGATTTTATAATGAAAGCCAAAAATTTTTGAGAAAAATTTTAGCTTTCCTAAATCTAGTCAAGGCGCATTTGAGGGGATCTTAGCTTCCTTGACTATAATGCGAAACTTTTAAAATAGTGTTCTTCTTGGTTTTTATGTAATGGTTGAGCAATATAATGCAAGGCAAGTTGAAGAAAAGATAAAGACTTCTGAGAAACCAAAGGTTTCTGGAACTTATAATCCTAAAGAAACTGAAACAAGAATTAAAAGTTTTTGGGAAAAGGAAAAAATATATAGATTTGATTCTAAAAAGAAAGGGAAGATATACAGTATAGATACGCCTCCACCAACTTTATCTGGAAAAATGCATATTGGTCATGCTTATTCCTATTCTCAGCAGGATTTTATTGTTAGATTTCATAGAATGAATGGAAATGTGTTTTATCCATTTGGAACAGATGATAATGGACTTCCTACTGAAAGACTTGTTGAAAAATTGAATAATGTTAAAAGTAAAACAATGAAACGAGAGGATTTTATAAAAATGTGTTTGAAAACACTTAAGGAAATAACTCCTGATTTTATTGCAGATTGGAAAAATCTTGGGGTAAGTTGTGATTATGATATATATTATTCTACAATTGATAATAATTCTAGGAAACTTGCACAAAAATCTTTTATCGAGTTGTATAAAAAAGGACTTATCTATAAAAAGGGATTTCCCACATTATGGTGTCCTGATTGTCAGACAAGTGTTGCACAGGCAGAGCTTGATGACAAGGAATTACCTAGTTTGTTTTCAACACTTAGGTTTAAATGTAATGATAAGGATTTATTGATTGCTACAACTCGTCCTGAATTGCTTGGTGCTTGTGTTGCAGTATTTGTTAATCCTTCTGATAAAAGATATAAAAATATTGTTGGAAAAAAAGCTAAAGTTCCTTTGTTTAATTTTGAAGTTCCTATTATTGAAGATGAAAGTGCAGATATTGAAAAAGGAACAGGGGTTTTAATGATTTGTAGTTATGGTGATAAGTATGATGCAGAGGCAATAAATAGGCATAAACTTTCTCCAAAAATTGTTTTAAATTATAATGGTAGTTTGAATATTGAACCTTATTCTGGATTGAAGCTAAAAGATGCAAGAAAAAAGATTTTAGAAGATTTGAAAAATAATGGATTTATTGTTGAACAAAAACAGATAAGTCATAATGTTAATACTCATGATAAATGTGGAACTGAGATAGAATTTCTTCCAACTAAACAATGGTTTATTAAAATTCTTGATAAAAAGAAAAAATTCTTAGAACAGGGAAATAAAATAAAATGGCATCCTGAATTTATGCATAAACGATATGATAATTGGGTTAATGGCTTAGAATGGGATTGGAATATTTCAAGAGATAGGCATTTTGGAGTTCCTATTCCTGTTTGGGAATGTGAAAAGTGCAAGGAGATAATTGTTGCGGATGAAAAAGAACTTCCTATTGATCCAACTGAACATAAAAAGAAATGTACTAAATGTAAAATCGAAGCAAAAGCTGAAGGAAAGGTTCTTGATACTTGGATGACAAGTTCTATTTCTCCTCAGATAGTAAGCTCACTAGTTAAAACTAGTGAGAATTCCAAAATAGAAATTCCTTTTTCACTTCGTCCACAGGCCCATGATATAATTAGAACTTGGCTTTTTTACACTGTTGTAAAGTCTTTGTATCAGGAAAATGAGATTCCTTGGAATAATGTTTTTATTTCTGGATTTGTTACACTTGGTGGAGAAAAAATGAGCAAGAGCAAGGGAAATGTGATAAGTCCTCAGGAAGTTATGGAAAAATATAGTGCTGATGCTCTTAGATTTGCAGCAGCAGGAGCAAAATTAGGTGAGGATTCAGATTATCAGGAAAAGGATTTAGTTACTGGAAAGAAGTTTGAAACTAAGCTTTGGAATGCAAGTAATTTTGTTTTTATGAATCTGACTGGATATGATGGAAAGAAACCTAAAAAGATAGAAAGAATTGATGAATTATTTTTAATGAAACTAAATGAACTTGTTAAAACCTGTACAGAGTCTTTTGAAAATTATGAATATTCTCGGGCAAAAATTGAAACTGAAAAGTTTTTCTGGCAAATTTTCTGTGACAATTATTTAGAGATTGTTAAGAAAAGAATTTATGAGAATAAGGCTGGGGAAAAAAGTAGCCAATATGCATTGTACAATGGACTTTTAACAATTTTAAAATTGATTGCTCCAATAATGCCGTTTATTACAGAAGAGATTTATCAAAGTTACTATAGTAAAAATGAGGCTTATAAATCAATACATCTATCTAGGTGGCCTACTGTTGAAAAGGTTGATAAAACTGATGAGCTAGATGTTTTTATTAATATTTTGACCAAAGTTAGATATGAAAAATCAAAAGCTCAAAAATCAATGAAAGCAGAAGTAAAGCTGGTTCTTACAAAAGAGGAGAAATCCAAAATTGTTGATTTATTGGAAGATTTAAAGGATGTTTGTTGTGCTAGGGAAATAAATGAAGGAAAAGAATTTGGGGTTGAGTTTGTATAACCTTTATAGCAAATCCTATAGTAATCCTTATAAAATCAGTTCTTATTGATTAATTATGGCACTTGACGAACAACAAAGATTCAAACTTGAAGATTTTGCAGAAAGAATGAAGAGTTATAGGGCAAGGCATACTGAGCTCATAACTGTTTATGTACCTGCTGGTATGGATTTGAATATTATTACAAGGCAGTTGGAATCTGAAAAATCAACTGCAGCTAATATTAAATCAACTTCAACTAGAAAGAATGTTGAAACTGCACTTGATAGTTTAATTAGATATTGCAAGCAAACTAGGCGAGCTCCAAAAAATGGGGTTTGTTTGTTTTCTGGAAATGTTTCACAGGTTGAAGGACAAGATGATTTTATTGTTGAAATATTTGAGCCTCCTGAAGAACTTGGGATGAGATTGTATAGATGCGATCAAACATTTGTAATGGATCCACTTCTTGAGATGCTTGAGATAAAAGAATTATACGGGCTTTTGGTTATTGAACGAAAGGAAGCAAGTATTGGTATTTTAATTGGAAAAAAAATAAAATTATTAAAACATATTGATAGTTTTGTTCCTGGAAAAGTAAAGGCAGGTGGCCAGAGTGCTCAAAGATATCATAGGATTACAGAAGGACTTGCTAAGGATTTTTATAGAAAAATTGCAGATATTGTTAAGACTGAATTTTTCAATTTAAAGGGATTAAAAGGAATTTTAGTTGGAGGTCCTGGACCAACTAAAGAGGATTTTTTAAAAGAAGGAAATTTAACAACTGCTTTGATGGATAAAGTTCTTGCTGTAAAAGATATAGGTTATGCTGATGAGCATGGTTTAGAATTGTTGGTTGAAGCTTCTCAAGATGTTTTAGCTGGGCAGGAAATTGTTCATGAGCAAAAGCTTTTAGAGAAATTTTTTAATAGTCTTGGAAAAGATAGGGATAAGACTGCCTATGGTAAAGAAGAGGTTGAAAAAGCCCTGTCCTATGGTGCTGTTGAATTGTTATTGTTAAGCAAAAAATTGAAAAAAGAAGAAATAAGAAATTATGAAAAATTAGCTGGTGAATCTTCAACTAAGGTTGAATTAATATCTATGGACCTTGATGAGGGAGTTCAATTTTTTAATCTTGGTGGAATCGGCGCTTTGTTGAGATTTAAAATAGCGTAGAATAAAATGAAAAAAGAAGTTAAATTATTACTTTTAATTTTTTTTCTAGCACTAGTAATCAGGATAATTTTTGTTTTTATTACTCCTATAAAATATTGGGATGAAACTGTTTATTCTAATTTGGGTTATCAATTAAGTCAGAATCCATTTGATTATTCTTTAAAAAATGCTTTCTGGAGTGATTTTATTCCCAGTGCAGGGAATTTAATATATTCATGGCCGAATATTGGTTTTAGGGCACCACTGTTACCTTATTTCTTGAGTATTTTTTATTTTTTTAGAATAGATTTTTTAATTGATTTTTTAATACCTTTAATTGGAGCATTGAGTGTTGTTTTAATTTATTTAATTGGAAAGAAATTGTTTGATTATAAAACAGGATTATATGCTGCTTTATTATTCTGCTTTGTTCCCTTGCATGTCTTTTATAGTGCTAAAATTCTTACTGATGTATTTTTTACTTTTTTAGTTCTTATTATGGTATTCTTCTTTTGGAAAGGCTTTGAAGAAAATAGAAATAAATATAAGGTTTTATTTGGATTATTTTTTGGATCATGTATTTTGTCTAGATATAATGGACTATGGTTTATTCCTATTTTTGGATTGTATCTTTTTATTAGAAATAGGTTTAATGTGTTTAAAGATAAATATTTTTGGATTTCTTTTCTAATGTTTATTTTAGTATTATCTCCTTTGTTAATTTACAGTTTTATCACCTATGGAAATATATTTGGAGCATTTATTCATGGTATTCCTGCTAGCAGTTACTGGGGCGGACTACAAAACTGGAGTTTCTTTTTTGAAAACTGGTTTGACATGTTTTCTATGGCTGGATTGGTTTTTGTGGTTGGATTGTTTTATATTTTTTATAAAAAAGAATATACAAAAAAAGAGGTTTATTTTTTACTTATTTATTTTGTTTTATTTTTATTTTTAGCCATGATTATGCCCCATAAGGAAGATAGGATAATTTTACCAATTGTTCCTGTAATTTGTTTAATCTTAGGATTATTTTTAAGTAAAATCAAGAAATATAGGCTAATTGTTTTGTTATTGATAGTTGGAATAACCCTTTATTCTTTATATGGTTCTTTGAATCAATCTTATGCAATTTCTAATAATATTAATTCTAGATGTTTTAATGAAATTGTAAAATATTTATCTGTTCAAAAAGATGATTCTTTGCTTATAAGCGAAAATTCCCCTATTTTTTATTATTACATTAAAAAAGAGAGCCAGTATTATCCTTACCCCCTTGATTTAGATGGTCTTAATTTTATCGTTAATTCTTCCAAAAAAAGAGTTTACTTTGTTTTTACTAGGCTTAATTCTGGGATGAGTTATGAAGAATTTTTGGGTTTCAAAAATATATTAAATGAAAATTATGAATTGGTTTTTAATTGTTCAATTGATCCAGATGTTAATTTTATTTATTCTAAGCATAATTTTCAATAACACAAACTTTAAAACATATTTTTAACTTGTTAAAACCATATAAAATAGGGGAATACTATGGAAAATTTAACTTCAGAAACTGCAAAAGAACTTGAGGAGAATCGTGAAAATGAAAATATGAAAAAGGTAGAGGCAGCTTTATTCATTTCAGCTAGATTCTTGAATCTGCAGGATTTGATTATGCTTACTGATGTTAATCCTTTAATGATTAAGGAATTGTTAAATAAGTTGATTGTTAGATATAATCGAGATGATTCTGCAATAGAGATTATTATAAAGGATAATATGTGGAAAATGGATGTTAGGCAAGAATATGTATCTATGATTAATAAGCTGGCTACCGGAAGTGCAGAATTTACAAAGGCTGAACAAGAAACTCTTGCTGTAATTGCCTATAAACAACCTGCAAAGCAGTCTGTTGTGATTAAGATTAGAGGAAATAAAGCCTATGAACATATCAAGAAGTTTATTGATATTGGACTTGTTATTGCTAAAAAACAAGGTCATACTTTAGATTTGACATTAAGTGAAGACTTTTTTGATTATTTTCACTTGCAAAAAAAAGAAAGTGGAGAGGTTGTAGAATCAGGGGAAGAGGGCGGTGAATTAGATACAGGAGAGACTTAATATGGATGTATTGCCAATAATTTATTTAATATATATGTTTATTTCTCTTTATATGTTGAATTTCTTTTTAATTATTTATTTTAAAAACAGGAAAAATTTTTTTGATTCTCCTGAAACAACAAAAAAATATAGTATTAGTTTTGTTGTTCCTGCATATAATGAGGGAAAAACAATTGAGGATACTATAAAACATATTTTTGATATTGATTATGCTCATATAAAGCAGGTGATTGTTGTTAATGATTGTTCTACAGACAATACTAAGCAGGTTTTACAGAAATTAAAAAAGAAATATAAAAAATTAATTATTATTAATAATAAGATTAATCTTGGTAATGCAGCTAGAAGCCAGAATGTTGGATTAAAATATGTAAAAGGAGATTTAATTGCAATTGTTGATGGTGATTCTTTTCCTGCAAGAGATTCACTTAAAAAAATGGTTGGATTTTTTGATGACCCTAAAGTCGGAGCTGTTACTGTTCCTGTCTTAGCAAGAAATAGGGAAAAGTTTATTGAAAAATTACAGGCATTGGAATATATTGCTATTTCTTTTGGAAGAAAATTATTAGAGTATGTGGATGCGATTTATGTTACTCCTGGCCCTCTTGCTTTGTATAGAAAAGAGGCTTTGCTTGGAATAGGTGGTTTTGATGAGGATAATTTGACACAGGATATTGAGGCTACTTGGGATATTACTTCAAGAGGGTGGGATAGGAAAATGGCTTTATCTACAAGTGTTACAAGTCAGGTTCCTGATAAATGGGGGGTTTGGTGGAAGCAAAGAAGAAGGTGGAATATAGGTGGTTTACAGTGTATTTGGAAGTATAGAAATAGTCTTGGAAGACATGGCATGTTGGGGGCATTTATTATTCCTTTTTTTGTTTTAAGTTTGTTTCTTGGTTTAATTGGTTTAGGAATATTTTTTTATTTATTGATAACAAATATTATTTCTAAATTTCTTTATACAAGATATTCTATTATTGCAGGAACTCCTATTGTGTCTTTAAATGATTTTTATTTAACTCCTAGTTTTCTTAATTATTTGGGGATAATCATGTTTTTATTGGGATTTGCTTATTTAATATTGATTTTATATGCATTAAAGGAAAAGATTTTTGTAAAAGAGAATATTTTAAATATACCATTTTATTTAATTGTCTACTTGATGATATATCCATTTGTATTAGTTGATTCAATATATCATTGGTGGTTTGGGAGCAAGAAATGGAGATAAATTTATTTAAATCAAATAAAAATGTATTTTGGGAGGCATTGTTAGTAACTATCCTTATATTTGTTTTAGGAGTGATTGCTGGTTTTGTTTTAGAGAATTGGAGAACTAGTAATATAGATTATTTGTATGTAAATTCTGAATTAAATCTCTTGGATGTTAAGGTTCAAAGTGAAATTTATGGAATTGGTGATTTTGATTGTAATGCAGCTATTAATGAGAATATTAATTTTGCCAATAGAATTTATGAAGAAGCAAATACCTTGGAAAAATATCAAAAAGCTAGTATGCTTACTGAAGATTTGATAGTTTCCCATAAGAAATATGATTTACTTAGAACTTTGTTATTGTTAAATTCAATTAAAATAAAAAAAGAATGCAATGCTAGTTATTCTAATGTTGTTTATTTCTATAGGTTTAGAGATAAAAATCCAGATATAATTGCAAAGGAAAGTGTTTTTTCAAAACTGCTTGTACAATTAAAGGAAAAAATGGGTAATGAAATTTTGCTTATTCCTATTGGTTTTGATGGTAATGTTTCTTCTGTTAAGCTTATACTTGATAATTATAATATAAGTGAAAATGAACTTCCTGTAATACTTATTAATGAAAAAATTAAGATTAAGGATGTTGAAACAGTAGAAGATTTAATGAAGTATTTTGATTAATGAATATTGTATTCATGTATATATTTTTTAGAATATATAAGCATAAAAAGGAGTTGTTGCATTTATTAGCTCAAAGGAGGATAAAATGTTTGGAGATAGATGTGCTAGGTGCTTTGTTAAGGTTGAAAAAGTAAGACTTTTTGATGTTATTTATGAAGGTAAATCTGATCTTTTATGTGAAAGATGTGCTATTATTGAAAATATACCTTTAATCAAAAGGCCAGATGAGATTCAATTAAATGAGGCTGAAATGCCAGATAGTGTTTATAACCGGATGAAGAAGATTTCTGGAATTCCTATTAATAATGAACATAGGGAATCTTTGAGAGCTGAAAGATTGGAGGAATTGGATAAGCATCCTGAATTAATTGCTCCTGTTAAAGAAAAACCTGATATGATTGAATATTTTGGTTGGGTTATACTTAGGGAAAGAAGGAGAAAAGGATTGACTCAGGAAAGACTTGCAGAATCTGTTAATCTTCCTGTTGAATTTATTGAGATGTTGGAAAAGGGAAATGTTCCAAATAATCCTGAAATTGTTAAGAAATTAGAGAATTTCTTTAGAGTTAGATTAATGAAAAAAAGCCCTTTTAAAGAAGAAGTTGAAGAGGTTCCTATTTTATTGGATGAATATGGAAATGTTCTAGATCATATTCCTGAACCTGAAACAGAAGATAAGTTTTCAGAAGATGAATATACACATCACTTGATAAAAGGTGATGTTGATGAAGATTTTGATATTCATAAGGCAGATATTAAAAAAGTTAGTTTAAATGATTTAATGGAATTGCATAGAAAGAAAATAATTGCCAGTAAAGAAGAGCAGAAGATTGAGCAGACTAAAATTCAAAAAAAAGAGAACTTGATTGAAGCTAGAAAAGAAGAATTGAGGTTGCTTAGGGAAAGGCAGTCAAAGGAATTGGATAATCTATTGGGCGGAAGTGAGTTATTGGGTGTGAAAAAAGAAGAAATAGAAAAAGAGAACAAGGTTGACAAATTGTTTGATGAAGCTTTTGGAGAATAGTTGGAATTTGGAGTAGGAAGTTTTAAAAAGCTGTTTTTTGTTTAATTTTCATGGAAATGAAAAAAATTTTGATAAATTTTTAGTCTTTCCATTTTATAACCTGTATAAACAAAATGGAAATAAAAATTATCAAAGATGAAAAGAATGAACTTGAAGTTCTTATAGATAATCAGACTATTGTTGAGATAGTTAGAGTTTATTTAAATGAAGATGATGGTGTTAAGGTTGCTGCTTGGAGAAAAGAACATTATTCTAAGCCTTTACATTTGAAAATAGTCACAGAAGGAAAAAGTGCTAAGAAAGCACTTGCTGATGCAATTGCAAAAGCTCAAAAAGATTTAGAAAAATATTCTGATGAATTGAAGAAGGCGATAAAATGACTGAATATAATTATCTCTGGCAAAAAAATTAATCGTTTCTACAATTTAGAGGGTCGGAGGTATCTTTGGATTTCAAATATTTATTTATGAAGATAGTAAATTAATTGAGTTTCTTCATACAAATGAACATGATAAAATTGAAAAACTTTTGGAAGAAGCAAGGAAATATGTTGAGGAATTAAGATTTAAAAATCCTAATTCTAAATATTCGATTAGAAATTCTAGTGAAAATGTAAAACCTTCTGGAAGAGGTTGGTGGGGGTGTGGGTTTTAAATCTTTATTTTTTTATTGAAAGTTTGATATATTTTATATAGTAATTTAATTTAAGTTATGTATGAAAAATAAAAGATATTTGTATTGATTTATACTGGTTTTACTTTTTGTGTTTGTTCTTAACTTAATTTGGGAACTTTTTCATTACCAATTATATAATGATTTATCTAGAATTCCCAAATATCTCCATATTTTGTTAGCTGTTTTTGCAGACACTTTAATTATTGTTGGAATATTTTTGTTGATTTCGTTCAAGAATAAGAATTTTGGTTGGATTGAAAAACCGAGATTTGTTGATTATTTTGTAGTAATCTTTTTTGGAATAGTAATAGCAATATTAATAGAATCTTGGGCTCTTTTTGTAGGAAGATGGTCTTATAGAGAAACTATGCCTTTATTATATGGATTAGGAATTAGTCCTTTGGTGCAGTTGTTTGTAACTGCAATATTATCTTTAAAATTAACTAAATTTTTAATTAAATATTGAATCTTTTTTCTTCTTAAATCTATAGGAAACTATTAATACTCTATTTGTTTAATTGATCTATAAAAATGGTGAATAAAAATAATAACTTAGTCATTGGAATAGTTGTTATACTCGTTGTTATTTTTCTTTTAGGAATTTTTGGTAGTGGTTATGGGATGATGAATAGTGGCTACGGAATGATGGGAGGATTGAATGGTGGCTATGGTTATGGAATGATGGCTTTTGGATGGATTACTTGGATATTAATAATTGCACTTATTATTGCTGCTATTTATTGGTTAATTAAAACTGCAAATAAATAATAATTTTGCTTTTTTAATATATCATTTTTTACCTATTGTTAATAATAAGAATAGATTTATTCTTTTTTGCATTACATTCTTAAATCTATATTGTTTAAATAATCTTTTAAATTCTTCAGGAGAATGCATTTTACTATTTCCAGGCTCAATTGAGTGAAAAATCTTGTTTAATAAAAAACCAAAATCAAAATCTAGGACAATTAATTTTCCATCTTTCTTTAAAATCTTATTAAAATTTTCCATAATTAAATTATAATCTGAATAATGATGAAAAGCTTCTGTTGAAAAAACATAATCAAAAGATTCTTTAAAATAAATGTTCTCTGTAGATTGCAGTTTAAGTTTTACATTAATTAATTTTTTTTTTGCAATTTTTAACATTTCTTCTGAAATGTCAATTCCTGATAGATTATATTTTTTGTTTTGTTTTTCTAAAAGATGAAGCAAGTTTCCTGTTCCGCATCCTGCGTCTAAGATTTTAGAATTTTCTTTTATTTTAATAAAATCAAGCATTTTATTCTGTGAATTTGTTAGATATTTAAGAAATATTTTATTATCATAATATCTTGCAATTTTATTAAAGAATTTTTTATTTTTATCTAATAATTTTTCCATAAGATTAATAAACTATTCATTATTTATATTCTTACTGGAGGTGAAAATGGTACAGAAACTTAGTCCAAAGGGAATTGGAATTGCTCTTGCAGCAATAACTTTTATTATATCTATTCTTTGTCTTTTAGCTGTTTTGTTATTTGGAGATGCTTCTATGAAACTTTTTAATTTATTCTTTCATGGAATTGATATAACTAGTATAAAAACAACTGCTAATCTTGTACAAGGCCTAATTGGAACTGTTATAATAACTATAATAGGATATTTTGTAGGATGGATATTTGCAATTGTTTATAATAAATATTCTAATTAAATCATTTTTTATTTTTTTTAGAACTTTTTCTTTTTCATTAAAAGAGTATTGAGAACTACACTTACTGATGAAGCAGCCATTGCTCCTCCTGCAATTATTGGACTTAATAACCAACCTGTTGAGGGATATAGAACTCCTGCTGCAATAGGTATTCCAAGTGCATTATAAAATAATGCCCAGAACATGTTTTGTTTTATTTTTTTAATTGTTATTCTGCTTAGTCTTATTGCTCTTACAACATCTGTTGTTTTATTGTTCATTAAAACTATATTTCCTGTTTCCATTGCTACATCTGTTCCACTTCCTATTGCTATTCCTATATCTGCCTGAGCTAATGCAGGAGCATCATTGATACCATCTCCAACCATTGCAACTTTTCCTTTTTTTTGTAATTGTTTAACATGCTTTGCCTTGTCTTCTGGAAGAACTTCTGAAATTACATGATTGATCCCTAATTGTTTTGCAATTGCATTTGCAGTTCTTTTATTATCTCCTGTTATCATGTAGACGAGGATTTTTTCTTTTTGCAGCATTTTTACTGCTTCTATAGAATCTTTTCTAGGAGTATCTGCTATCCCTATGAATCCTTCAACTTTTTTGTCAATGCAAAGAACAACAACTGTTTTTCCATTTTCTTCTAATTCTGTAATCTTCTTTTCAAAAGAGCCAAGGTCTGCTAATTTTCTTATGCTGAGAAAATTTTCATTGCTTTCAGATTTTCGAGGTGATAAAAAACCTTTTTTAAGAAGGTTTTTTACATATTCAGGTTTTCCTACAATTATTTTATTTTTTTTCAACATTCCTTCAACACCATGCCCTGGAATAGCTTTAAAATTCTTTATATCTTCTAATTTGATATTTTTTTCCTTAGTCTTGTTTACTATTGCCTGAGCTAATGGATGTTCGCTGAATTGCTCTACACTTGCTGCAAATTTCAAAACCTCAGTTTCATTCATATTTTTTACTGAAATGATATCTGTAACTTCTGGTTTTCCTTGGGTTAGGGTTCCTGTTTTATCAAAAACAACTGCATATACTTTATGGGCTGTTTCTAATGCATCTCCACCTTTGATTAAAATGCCTTTTTCAGCGCCTTTTCCTGTTCCAACCATTATGGCAGTTGGAGTTGCTAATCCTAGTGCACAGGGACAGGCAATAACTAGGACAGAAACTGCAATTATAAGTGAGAATTCAAAGGTTTGTCCTATCCAAAAATACCAGATTAAAAATGAAGCTATTGCTATTAGAATAACTATTGGAACAAAATAGGCTGAAATTCTATCTGCAAACTTTTGAATTGGTGCTTTTTTTCCTTGAGCATCTTCTATTAATTTTATAATGAGTGCTAGGGTTGAATTTGCTCCGACTTTTGTTGCTTTGAATTTAAAACTTCCATGTTTATTTATTGTAGCACCGATTACTGTATCATTTTTCTTTTTTTCAACAGGCATTGATTCTCCTGTTATCATTGATTCATCAATTGCACTTTCTCCTTCAATAATGATTCCATCTACTGGAACTTTTTCACCTGGCTTTACAATAACAATATCTCCCATAACTACACTATCAATTGCAATTTTTTCTTCTTTTCCATTTCTTATAACTGTTGCTATTTTTGGAGATAGATTCATTAATTTTTTAATTGCTTCGCTGGTTTTTCCCTTTGCAACTGCTTCTAGGTATCTTCCTAATATCACAAAGGTGATAAGCACTGCTGCTGCTTCAAAATACTGATCTCCTATTGGATTAAATAATATAACATACAAACTATAGAAATAGGCTGCACTTGTTCCAATTGCTATTAATGTATCCATATTTGCAGATTTGTTTTTTAATGCTCCAAATGCACTTTTATAAATATCCCATCCAACTATAAATTGAACAGGAGTTGCTAATAGGAATAAAATAAGATTTCTGTGAGGGACATCTATTCCCACTAGCATTAAAACCATACCAATTATTAATGCTGGAAAAGCAAATATAAAACTAAAAATAAATGTATTCATTAACTTTTTAATTTCTTTTTGTTTTTTCTGATTTTCATATTCAGGAGATCTTTCTGAATCTGATAGAATTCTTGCTTTATATCCTAGGCTTTCTATTGAGCTTATTATAGAATTTTCAGAAGATTTTGTTTCATCAAATTCAATGGTTGCTTTTTCTGTTGTTTGATTTACATTAACATACTTTATTCCAGGCTCTCTTTGAATTCTCTTTGTAATAAGCATTCCACAGCTTGCGCAGTGCATACCAGTTATATCCAATGTAATCTTTTTCATATTAATTTAATTCCTCACTGGTTAATGGAATAAGATGAACTGTATCTAAAATGCTATTTGTTTTATTCATAACTCCAACAATTACTATGTTTTTTCCAAAGAAATTTTTTATAGGGTCCCCTATATTTGTGAAAAGACCTTCTTCCCTCATTGTTTTTGCTTCTTCATATCCTAAAATAAGTGGGTAATATTTTTGTCCCCCAATAGAATGAATTTCGTATTCATTTATGTCTCCTTCTGATAATTGGATTTCCATAGGTTCCTCTTTAGTATAATAATAAAATAGTTTTATATATCCTTCTGAATTTTTCTTTGTGAATATTTTATTTTCTTGTTCAATATGATTGAATAGTGAATTAGAAGTTTGTTTTGTTTCGGGAGAATTTTCTTTTATGGATTCTTTGGTAATTGTATTTGTTTCAGTTGTATTATTTTCTTTTATAGAATTATAACCTGGTGCCATTTCTTCAGGAGTTTTTGAGTCTACAGATT
The DNA here is from genome assembly GCA_018304045.1 of Candidatus Pacearchaeota archaeon. Classification (GTDB taxonomy): domain Archaea; phylum Nanobdellota; class Nanobdellia; order Pacearchaeales; family GW2011-AR1; genus ARS1285. The sequence continues at coordinate 48,405 of JAGVWZ010000010.1, forward strand.
CTTTTAATTTCATCCCTGTTGCATCGATTTTGTTTATGGCATTAAAATAGAAAATAGTTCCAATTATTAAAATTAAAATAGTTAGAACTAATGCTAATAGTTTGCCTTTTATTGGATTTGTTGATTCATTTTGCTTAATTTTTGTCTCCTTCTCTTTTTCTGATATTTATTTTTTCACATTTTTTACAATTTATTTTTATATTGGTATTAAATTGTGAAAATGCATCTCTTAATATGCACCAGCAGAACTTGTCTGAAAGCTCAAAGAATTTTTCTTTGCCATCTTTTCTATATATTACAATTCCAATATCATTTAGTTGTTTTAATTGATGGGAAATTGCAGATAAGGTCATTTTATCTCTTCCAACAAAATTATATATTTCATTGACATTTTTTGGATTTTCAGCTATGCTTAATAAAATATGTAGTCTTGTTTTATCAGCAAGACTAGAAAAGAATTGCATTACTTTTTCTTCTGATTGTTCTATTTTTTGTTTCATGTTAATAGTTGAGCAATTATTCAAGTATTTAAATGTTGTGAATTTAATTTCTATTGATAAAATTTATAAAAAGAAAAAAAGAAAAAATGATTTATTTTACAATTAGTTTTCCACTCATAGCTTTATGTCCTTCTCCACACATATTTGTACAATACCAAGTAAACTCTCCTGTTTTATTTGCTGTAAATTCTAATATTTCATTATCCCTTAGTCCTAAATCTGGAATTCTTATTCCATGGAGTACATCTGTGTTGTTTATTATTATTTTTACTTTATCTCCTTTATTGACTGTTATTGTATCTGGAGAATAGCCAAATTTAAATGCCTTTACTGTGAATTCTTTAATTTCAGGGTTTAGTTCTTTAATAGAATTACCTGTAATTGATTTTACAATGAAAATTCCAAATATTGCTAGGATTATTATAATTGTTATTGCTATTATGTATTTTTTCATTTTTATATTACCTCCTTTTAGTATTTCAATATAAATTTTATTTACTCAACTATTATTGTTCCTGTTCCCATGTGCATTCCACAGGCGTAGACAAAAGAACCTTTTTTATCTGGTGTAAATAAAATAGTATTAGATGGTTTTGAAGAAGTTTGCCTTACTCCTAAATCTTTAATTACAAATGTTCTGAAACATCCCCTTATTGAACTATCCAGAGTTATTTCAACTGGAATGCCTTCTTTTACGGTTATAGTTTGGGGATAATAGTTATAATTCTTAAAACTAAGAGTTATTTTTTGGACTTCACCACTATTATTTGGATTAGCTATGGAATTTCCATTTATTGTATTATTAAAAAAGAAAAATCCTCCTATTAATAATAAAGATATTATTATGACTATAAATATTGTTTTTGCGTGGTTTTTTTTAGGTTCTGAAATATTCTGATGCTTGGCTGAATTATGCATATTTAGGGCATCCTGATTAGGAAAATTCCTATTGCAAGCTTCACAAAATGTTTTTTCTGCCATTTTTTTATTTTGATAATTAGGCTTGATAGCCAAGTTCTTTGATTATATCTTTAATTTGTTGTTCTGTAATTTTTTTCTCATCAAATTCTATTGAAGATTTGCCACTTTCTTGAACTTGTGCTTTTATCCCTTTGTCTTGTAATTCACTTTCTATGAGTTTTGAACAACTTGAACAATGCATCCCTTTTATATTTAGATTTATTTTTTTCATTTTAACCTCCCTTTTGCATTTGTAAATAGCCAGTATATTCCTGCTATTATCAAAAGAATAACTAGTATGTATGTTATCCAACCAATAATTACAAATCCTGAGCCATAGTAACCTGACATCATGCCATTAATTCCCCCACAGGTTTGTGGAGTGTATGCTTGCTCTGCAAATACAGAGACTATGCTAATTACTATAATAAAGATAAGTATGGATGTTTTTTTCATTGTTTATTTCTCCCTTTTTCCTGATTTTAAGTAGTATATTCCTGAGATTATAAGGATTGTTAACAAAACCCCTAATGTAATCCAAAAGAGATTATTTATTATTGGATTTGAACCATAGAGTCCTCCATGCATTGGACAACTATAGGTTGAGTCTGCCATTATCTAGCTCCTCCTCCGCATCCACAGCCGCCTCCACTACTTCCTCCACAACTTCCTCCTCCACAGCCCCCTCCATTTGCACCCATGTTGCATGTTGATCCTGCTTTAGGTATTGCTGCTTTTACTTGCGCTTGATTTGCTGTTCCTGATTCTGTTACAATAAAACTTCCTCTTAACATACCCATACCGCAGCTAAATGGAATTGTTCCTTCTTTATCTGGGGTGAATTCAATTACATTTAATCCTTGTTTTAATTGTTTGTTAATATTATATTGATTTAAGATTAGTTCACTATTACATCCTGTAAGTTGTTTGACATTGACATTCCATTTGACAGGAACTCCTTTTTTTAATACAAAGGAATTTGGTGAATAACCTGATCCGCTTACATCCATGTTTACTATTTGATAACCATTTTCAATAATTACTCCTGAAGTATCTGGATTTATGTTTGTTCCTGAGATTTTTTCTTTGATTGAATCAAAATTATAATTGTTTCCTGTTAATGAAAGTCCCCTATTAATCATTATTAAACCTAGTATTAGGACAACTATTGCTGAAAATTTTAATATTTTTTTAGTTGTACCATGGCTTATTACTGTTGCCAAGCTTCCGAATCCTAACATTATTGGAAGAGTTCCTAGACCAAAAACAGCTAGGCTTGTTGAACCTTTGATAAAACTACCTGTTCCTGCTGCATATAGATACATTGCTTGAAGTGGTCCGCAGGCAATAAATAATCCATTTAATAATCCTGTTACAAATGGACCTTTGTATGGACCCTTTGCATTTTGGCCTGCTTTTAATGTGAATTTTGTTAAGAATTTTGGATTAAATTGAAATTTTCTAAAGAATTTTAATCCAAACATAGATAATGCATAGAATATCATAAATATTCCTGCGAAAATAGCAACATAGCCTCTTAGGGAAGTACTAAATGCAATAAACCCACCAATTAATCCAAATATTCCTCCGATAATTGCATAGGATAAAACTTTTGAGCCACCATAGACAAGATGCTGTTTGAAACTCTTATGGCCATTTATTGCATTTTTAGAGGTATAGGATACTACAAATCCTCCACACATGGAAATGCAATGAAATCCAGTAAGTATTCCAACTAAAAATAATAGAAAAATACTTGCATTATCTCCTAGGTCCTGGACAGTCATTTCTGGCATTGATATGTGTCTTAATAAAAAGAAATAAAGAATAAAAATTAATAGGCCTACTGAGGCAATTAACATAAGCAAACCTAGCTTATTTCCTGAGGGGGTTTGTTTATATGCCTTTATTAGGGCATGTTCAGTTTTTTCTTCTTTAGCATCTTCTTTTTCTTTTTGGTTTATTTTATGATAGATGGTTTTGTTTTTTATTTTGTCAGGGATTTCTTTAGTTTCCTCTTCTTCAACATTATATCTAACTTCATAACCAAGCTTTTCTAATCTTTCTTTTATTTCCTTTTCTGAAATTTTTTCAGAGTCAAAATCAATCTCTACATTTTCTTTAGAATAACTTGCAGATATTTCATTAACTTGATTTTGGAATTCTCTTTCTATGAGCATTGCGCAGGAGTTGCAATGCATTCCTTTTATTTTGTAAGTTTTTTTCATATTAATTAGTTTTTTTATTGCTTTTTATAGCTTGTGAATTTATGATTTGTTTTATTAATTTTTTATAGAAAAAGCTGTTTGAAACAGCTTTTAAACATTGAGATGAAACTGGTTTCAATTAGTTGTTTTTTAAGATAACTATGTTTGTCATCCCCCTTCTTTTTCTTTCTATTAGTTCTTGTGCTTCCAGACTATCAAGAATTCTTGTTATTTTTACTTTATTGAAGCCTGTTTTTTCTATTAGTTCTGATTGAAATATAGAACCTTTGTTTTCTAAAAGTGTATTTAGGATTTTCTTTTCTTCTTCATTTAAATTTTCTAGGGAAGTTTTGTTGAATTTTTTTGGTTCAAGGGATGCAAGAGGTTTAATTCTTTTAATTACTATTCTTTCATTTTCTTTTGAAAATATGAAAAATAATCCTATTAAAAATACTATCCCTGTAATTACTAAACTTAGATAGGTTTGAGTTTTTATTGTTTTATACATTGTGCAAGAATCTCCATGAGCACAGGAGTCATTGACAATAGCAGTCATTCCCTGATTGAATATAATTATTACAAATATAATCAAGACAGCTATTCCAAGTATTAGAAAACCGACATTTTTATTTTTCATGTTGTTAGATTATACATATGAATTATATTTCATACGTTTATATAGTTTTTGGTTATTATTTGTTAGTATTTTAGGTTTAAAATCTGTAGGAATTTGAGATTTGGTACAATAATGCTTATAATCTAGTTTTTATTGTTATTTTTATGGAAAATTTGGAGATTAATGAAAAAATAAGAGCCTTGGACAGTAAGGTTATGACTGGAAGCAGGGATTTGAATATCTGGCTAGATGGTGGATATGAAAGAGGAATAATAACTCTTTTTTATGGGCCTGCTGCATCTGGAAAAAGCAATTTTGTTATTCTTGCTGCTTGTCATTGTGCTAAAAAAGATAAAAAGGTTATATTTGTTGATACAGAGGGCAGTTTTTCAATTGATAGGGTTAAGCAAATTGCAGGAGGTATTCCTGAAATGATTTTGAAGAATATTATTATATTTAAGCCAAACAGTTTTCAAGAACAAAAAAATGCTTTTTTAAAAATTGAAAAAGAATCTAGAAGCAAAAATGTAGGATTGATTATTGTAGATAGTATGACTATGTTTTATAGATTAGAGTTGGCTGATGCAAGAAAAAAAGGTTTAGAATATATACAGAGAGTTAATTCTGATCTTGCAAAGCAGATGAAATCTTTGTATGAGATTGCTAGAAATCTTGATATTCCTGTTTTAGTAACTAGTCAGGTTTACCATGATTTTTTAAGTGAAGAAGAATGGATAAGTGGAAAAGAAGCAGGAGTTAATGTTGTTGGTGGTGATATTTTGAAATATTGGAGCAAATGTTTGATTGAATTGAAGAATAAAAATGGCAAGAAAAAAGCTATATTAAGAAAACATAGAAGCTTGTCTGAAAGTGATTTTAATTTTGTTATTGTGGACGAAGGAATTGTGAAGAGAAGTTGGCTTTAAATTGTACTTTTTTTATTGAATTACCCCTACAAAATCTATGTTTTTCTGATTACAAACCTTTTTAAATTACTTTTACTTAATTTTTATTAGAAAAAGAGGATGGCTTATAAAAAATATTTTTATAGAAACGGTAGGAAATTTGGACCTTATTATTATGAATCTTACAGAGATGAAAATGGTGCTATAAAGAAGAGATATGTTGGAAAAGATCATTTAGATGTTGGAGTTACCCCTACTAAATTTGTATTAAATAAAATTGTTTTAATTTTATTAATTTTAATTGGAGTTATTGTTATATCCTCTTTTGTTTTAATTAATAATCTTTCTGTTTTTACTGGAATGTCTATTTTTCAGACAGAAAAAGTATTAGAGACATTTAATAATGAAAAAGCTGATTTGAATATTGTTAGTGGACTTAGTTCTGAAAAAATTCTTGATTTTAAGCTTAAGGAGGGTAATTTAAGATTATATTTTGATTTGTTGAATTATTCGGAGTTTGTTGAAAATACAATGGAATATGTTAATGATGAAACTAATAATTTGGAAGTTATTTCAAATGATAATCCTGAAAATGTTATTGATAATACTACTGTTAGTGAAAATGAAACAAGCAATAATTCTACTGAGAATGTTAGCTATAGCATAGTTAATAATAATAATAATAATAATAATAATAATAATAATGCCCAAGAAAGTAGTGGTTTAGAAGAAACTTCAAATGATTCTGAAAATTTTGATAGGGGGATAACTGGGAATGTTATTGATTCTGTTAATGAAAATACAAATGATAGCCAGGCAAATACTAATTTTGAAAATCTTCAAATGAATATTGAAGATATGGATAAAACTTTGATTAAGGATATTGCTGAAAATTCAGTTGTTCAGTCTGAAAACTTTGATATTAATGTTAGTTCTGTTCCTTCTGGAACAGATTCTTCAAAGGAAGTAAATGGGGCTGGAGGTTATAAGTGGGGTTATGATTTAAAATTAAATGATTTGAAATTTATAGCTAAGATTGATGTTTCAAGTGATAAAGACATAGAAATTTACAACAATAATACTTTAAAAATTGGAAGAAATCTATTGAGTTTTAGTGATTTGGAAAAACAAGGATATAAGGTAAGAATTGAAAGACCTGCTTTTGAAATTCCTGTTAATGTCAGTATTGGAAATCAAACTTTTGAAATAAATGAAACTGTTGTTAATGAAACTGTTGAAATAAATATTTCTATTAATGAAAGTTTGAATCAAACTCTTAATCAAACTTTTGAAATAAATGAAACTACTGAAATAAATGGAACTACTGGTAATGAAAGTGTTGAGACAAATAATTCTGTTAATATAATAAATAATATTACTGATGATAATGAAACAGAGATAATTGCGAATGATAGTGAAGAAACTTCAAATAATAATGTTAGTGAGGGGGTTAGTTCTGGAGAAAGTATCAATATTCCTACTGAAAATGATAATATAAACAATGAAGTTCCTGCTGAAGAGCAAATTATTGCTCCAACTGAACCTGAAACTGAACTTGTTGTAGATAATAATCCTGAGAGTAGTTCAGAAGAAACTTCTTCTGAATCATCAAGTGAATCTTCTGCTTCAATTGTTCAAATTACAGGAGAAATTATTTTTGGAATGACTGGAAAGGCTATTTTAGATGCAACTGGATTTGTGGTTGATGAAATAATTGGTTATACTGGTTTTAGCTCTAAAAATACTATAAGTATTTATATTGAAAGAGATTTTCGGACTGCTGGCTCATTATCCCAAGATAATGAGAATTTCAGTATAGCATCACCTCACTATAAAGATTTGGATGGTGATGGTAAAATAAGTGTTGGAGATATAATTAATCTTGATCCAACTTTGATTATAATTGATGTAACAAGAGCAGAGCATTTGGATGAAAACAGAAGTTTTATTTCTGATATTTATGATTTTGTGAAAGTCAAGGATAATAATTGGAGCGAAGTTATATTAATTAATGATTTTGTCAGGATTACATTTAATCAAGATTCACTAATATAACTAGTGAAAATTTTTATAAAGTTTATTTGATAAATTTAAGCGAAAATGAAAGTAAATATATTTTTGATTTGAAGATAGCAAGCTCATCCAGTGATGAGAATTCAACATTTGCAGGAGTTGAATTTGATTATATTGTTGATCCAAGTGCAATAATAAATATTAGTTTTGTAAGCCCTACTCCTGACAATGGAAGTTCTATTTCAGGCATTGCAGTTCCAATTAATGTTTCAATTTCAGCAGATAATATTTCAGAGGTTAAGTATAATTGGAATGGAACAAATTATTCTGCGATTTATAATGACTCCCTTATATTAATGCTGAACTTTGATAATCTTGCTAGTCTTGGTGAGAGTGAAAATGTAAATGTTGTTGATGGAAGCAAGTATGGAAATAATGGAACTATTTCACCAGGAGTTGTGTTTAATTCTACTGGAAAGTATGGAGGAGCATATACATTTACTAACAAGACCACTTATATTAATATAAGCAATCCAGGAGGTTCTTTAAATATTTCTGGAAATACTATAACCATTGCTGCCTGGGTTAATTGGGATGGTGTGTGGACACATGGATGGATTGTAAGTAAAATGGGTCCTTCAGCAGGTTCTTATGGAATGTATTTAGATTCTAACCGAGTTCTTTTTGGACTAAATACTGGTAGTGGATGGGGAGATACTGCTTGCACTAATATTTATGCTAGTGCAAATATATGGCATCATGTTGCTGTAATTTATAATGGAAGTGCTGTTGTTTGTTATGTTGATGGAGTTGCATCAGCTCCTGTTGCAAGAACAGGAAATCTAGTTCCTGTAACTGGCAAGGCGACTATTGGATGGGAGTCTGGATGGGATACACAGTCTTTTAATGGCTCAATTGATGAAGTTTTAATATTTAACAGGACTTTATCCAGTTCTGAAATTCTTGGATTGTATAGTTTTAATCTTCAAAAATATAATTCAACTCAATGGTATTTGCGTGTAAATCAGAGTGTAACAGAACCTTTTGGT
>JAGVWZ010000053.1:0-5751 GCA_018304045.1 Candidatus Pacearchaeota archaeon
TCTAATAAAAAGAGTTCTGATTAATTAATATGACTAAAAATTCAACATTAAAAGAAATAGTAGAAGAAGAATTTGGTAAGTTTGAATCAGTAGTAGGAGTTATTCAAGAAGTCAGTAGTTTTCCCTATGAATTAAATATTTCTGATGAAATTTATTTGCCTAATTTTTCTGAATCAGATGCATTATCCTTGGGTGGAAGAGTGACTGGAGAATTAATTTTAAATTCTTTTAAGTCTATTTTTGGTATAAGAGAATTAATACAAATAATGAGATTAGTTTATGATGGGAAGCTCCCTGCTGTTTGTCCGGGAATTAGGGTTAGTTTGGAAACTAATTCAGATAATTATATTATAACTGTTTGTGATAATGGTCAGGGAATTCTTCCTGAAAACCTTTATAGAATCTGGGAAAGAGGTTTTTCTACTTTTGGAACTAGTGGAATTGGTCTTGCTTCTATGAAAAATGAAGTTGAAACAAGATTTAATGGAAGAATTGGGGTACATAGTGAACCTGATAAAGAGACTAGATTTTCAGTGTATATACCATTAGGTTATAGATCTGAATGAATAAGATTACATTCTTTCAAGAATTTCTATTCTCTTACTTAAAGGTGGATGGGTTGACATTAAACTATCCATATTTTTCTTAAAAGGGTCTCCAAAGAATAAAGGGGCAACTGCTTTGTTAACTTTTGATGGTGGAGAATGATCTGCTTTTATCTTCCTTAGAGCTTTGATTAATCCTGTTGGAGAACGGATGAACTTAACTGCAGAAGCATCTGCTGTATATTCTCTTTTTCTTGATATTGCTAATTGTACTAATTGTACAACTATTGGTGCTATGATTGCAAATGCTATTGCAATTATTAGTAAAAATATTCCACCTTTATTATCATCCCTATCATTATTTTTAAACCAAAGACTTCTGAGAAAGATTTGTGAGATTATGGCAACCATACCCACTAAAACAGCTGTAAGTGTCATAAATCTTATGTCATAGTTTGCAATATGGCTTAACTCATGGGCTAAAACTCCTTCTAATTCTTGTTTATCTAATTTTTCAAGTGCTCCTGTTGTTACACAGATTACTGCATTTTTAGGATCTCTTCCTGATGCAAATGCATTTATATTTGGGTCTTTCATTATGTAGAGTCTTGGTTTTGGCATTCCTGATGCTAATGTAAGGCCTTCTACAATGTCATGGAACTGCTTATATTCACTTATCTCTGCTGGCTGTGCATTTACAGAAGCCAGTGCTATTTTATCTGAATAATAAAATCCTAGCCAAATATATATTATAGATAGAACTGTTGATAGAATCATAATTAAAAAAAAGTAGTCTGGACCTAATGCAAATCCAATCACTCCACCAAGAGTTATGAGGACTATAAATACAACTATCATTAGGAATATTGATTTTCTCTTATTACTGGAGATTTGGCTATAGAATGAAATTCTTGATTGATCTTTTACCATTTTTTCTATGCTTTTTAAGGATTTATTATTTGTTAACTAATGTAAAATAAAGTTAAGTATCATTGAGTGATTATTCTTATCATCTTTATTTTTAGGATATTAACTATAGGTTACTTCTAATTAATCTATGAAAAAGGTATTTTTAAGTATTGTGAATATTGGTTTTATTGGAAAAGTTTAAAAATCATTTATTATAATAAAAAATATGACATCACCTGATTTAAGAACAAAATGCCTTGCTTCTTTTGGACAAGAAGAAGGAGAAAGATTGTTTGGGGTAATGGAAGTAATACGCCAGAAAGATTTCTGTGTTGCTACTGCTTGGACTAGTTTTCAAGTAAGTATTGCTAAAACTTGTGGACATTCAGGGGTTATTTTTCAAATTCAATCTGATTATCGAACAATTTCAGCTCCTGATGGGACATTTATAGATGTTGAAACTGCTAAGTATGAAGATATAGATGTTCATCTTCCAAAATATACTCTAAGAATGGATATTGCAAAAAGAAGAGCTCATTGTTCTTTTGATAATGATAGAGGATTATTGAGAAGATATAGATAAAAACAGATTCTTATTAGTAATTATTGTAAAAATATGATGAGTAAGTTTAGATTGATAATATATTGATTAATTTAAATTATTAGGGTTTTTTGTTTTGGAAATATTCATAAGTATATCTGCAAGCTGTGATATTCTCATTGATAGTATTGAAATTACTTCTTTTAAGTTGTATAATACTCGGAGTGTTCTTTAGATTATTAACTAATGCAAAAAGATGGTGAGTAAGATTACATTAATAATGAGATATTTATGATGAACTTAACATTAATTTATGCCCTTTTAACGCATTTTTCATAGAGATTTAGAAAAACATGATTGGGATCGTATTTGGCTTTTAATTTCTTGTATATATTTCCATTGTATATTCTCCAGAATTCTTTTTCTCTATAAAATGATTCTGAATATAGTGATTTTTTACCTTTTAATTTTTCCACTATTAATTCTATTTTTTTATTGTAATATCCAGTAGGTTTATCTGATTGTACAAAATCCCAGAAACCAAAATCAATGTATAATTTTTCTGTGTCTATATCAAAAAGTGGAAAAGTGTTTTTATTATAGGATTTTGTTGGACATATCCAAAATGGTTTTATTTTTATTTCTTTGTTGAAAAAATCAAAAAATTGGACACAATTTTCAATTGGAATTCCTACATCTTGAACTACTGCTTCTGATTTTTTTGTTTTTTTGAAAAAATTCTTTATTAATGAAAATTTTTGAGTTAGGTTATATTTATCATTAAGTCTTCTAATTGCTATATAAGCATTAGAATTAAGCATGAATTTTCCAAATAATAATCTTGGAATAAAGTTCTGCATTAAAAATAATCTTGATGTCCAGAACCAATCAGGATCCCATCTCCAGATAAAATCCTTTGTTGTTAGGTAGTCTACTTTGTTTTTTCTTATAGATTTATAGTATATGTTCATATATTTGTAATTTCCCGCATAAGGAGCACTATCAATAAATTTTCCAAGAGTTATGTACATTTCATTTTCATTGAAAACTGTTCCATCGATAAAGTCATAGTCTTTTTTACAAAGATTACTTATATCTTTAAAATATTCTTTTTGGTTGTTATATTTTAAATGATTTATTTCAACAAATTTCCTTGCTTTTATTAATTTTATTTTGACTTTTAATATGTATCCTAGTGTTCCATAGGAGTTTGGTAGATTAAAAAAAAGATCCTTATATTTGTTTTTAGGAGTACAGGTGATAATTTTTCCATTACCTAATAAAACTTCCATTTCTAGAACAGTTTCATGAACTAAACCATATTTGAATGAAGAGGCCTCTATTCCTATTCCTGAAATAGCTCCGCCTAATGTAATCATTTTTAATTGTGGGACAACTGGGGGGAGAAGATTATATTTCAATGTTTCATTAACAAGAGTTTCAAAAGTAGTCATTCCTTCTACTTCTGCTGTCAGGTTTTCTTTATCTATGAATATTACTTCATTAAAATTCCTTACATTTATTCTTTGTTTTTTTATTTTTTGTCTTGACCTAAATAAATTAGAGGTATTTTTGTTTATAGAAATAATGCCTTTTCCTTTTTTATTTTTAAATTCTTTTAATAAAGCTTCTTTTTTTTGTTCATAGGATTGTTTGTTCATTAGGATAAATAGTTAATTAGAGTTTTTAAGTTTTGCATTTCTTGAATAATAATAATAATAATAATAATAATAATAATAATAATAATAATAATAATAATTTTTATCTTACACCTTCATAAACTTTTCCTAGATTTCCTTTGGAGAATACAAATTGGAATAATTGTATGTGACCTGAACGAAAAGCTCCTGCACAGGAAAGAAGATAATATTTCCACATTCTGTAAAATCTTTCTCTGTACTGGTCTTTGAATCTGGGCCAGTTTTTTTCAAAATTTGCAAACCATGCCATTAATGTTTGATCATAATAATGTCCTATATTTTCAAAATCTTCTATTGAAAAATATCCTTCTGCTGCTCTTATAATATCTGCTGCAGATGGCAAACAACCTCCTGGGAAAATATACTTGCTTAACCATGGATCTGTTCCTCCTTGAGATTTTAAATTACCTATTGTATGTATATATAGAATTCCTTTATCCTTTAAACAATAATCTGCTAATCTCATGAAATTTCTATAATTCTTTTTACCAACATGTTCCATCATTCCAATAGAAACAACTCTATCAAAATGATGTTTATTTTCTTTTTCTGCATTTCTATAATCGTCAATTATTGTTTTAACAGGTAGATTTTTATTTATTTCTCTTGAATGAGCTACTTGCTCTGTTGAAATATTATAGGAAGTTATTTCACAATTATGATTTTTAGCTGCGAATTTACCAAATCCTCCAAAACCACTGCCTAATTCTAAAACCTTGAGTTTTTTATTTTTAGAAAGTTTAGCTTTTCTGCATGCTCTGTCTAATTTATCTATTTGAGCTTGATTAAGATTTTTAGCATTTTTCCAATAACCGCAGGTGTATTGCATGTATTCTGGGTCTAACATGTTTTTATAGAAATCATTTCCTAAATTATAATGCCTTTCTGCTACTTTTTTTGATCTTGAAATACTTTGAAGATTTAGTGTCTTGGAAATAAGAAAATTTATTGCTAGTTTAGCCTTAATGCTTAGGGTAAAAACTTCTTTTAATTTTTGCTCTAGTTTTGCACTTAATATTTTATTAAAAAATTCATCTAATTCCTTACAATCCCACCAGCCATTCATGTAAGATTCTCCTAATCCTAGGGAGCCTTTTTTTAATATTTCATCAAAGGTTCTATCATCATGAACTTGAACATCCCAGGGACGATTACCATTTATTTTAATGTCTGCTAATTTTAGAATTTCTTCGCAAATCTGTTTTGAGCTTGCCATTGAAACATATCTATTTAATCTAAAAATTATTTATTTATAAGGTTTTTCTATTTTATTTTTTATTTGAGTAACTACTAAGTGGTTACATATAGTAAGGTTTAAATAGGAAAATTATTGATGTATTTTTGAGTATAAAATGGTACAATTAGTTATATCTGATTTTGAATCAGGATTAAGGCAAGTTATTCATGCTATAATCAACAGGCAAGAAGAACCTTTTTTAGTAGCTTTGCTTGGACACAATGATTCTGGAAGATTGACCCTTAGAACTAGGGCAAGAGAATATTTGTGGAGAATTGGAATTGAGGGAATTGATGGTGTTGCAGGAGATGATTTAGAGAGGTTAAAAAAATTAAATGGAGTTGATAATCCTAAATATGTTCTACTTCAGGATCATGTTCATCCTGATTTAACTAATAATCAATTTAATCGTGCCTATGGGAGATTTCCAAATTTAAGAGTTTATATCTGTGCAAAATTTAATCTTGAAGAAATGTCTACAGCTATGCGAACTCTTTTTGAAAATAATGTCTATGGAGTTATAATTGAAAATACAAGTGCGCATCATGTTGAAGGAGATAAAAAATGATTTCTCAACCTGCATTAACCATTCCAACCTATGTTACTGAAATGCATAATGAGAATTTTAGATATTGGATGCAATTAAGAAATGCAACCATGTTTAGAATTGATGCTCATGATGATTTTTCAGATTATGTTCCTTATCAAGAAGTTATTGATGGAAAATATTATAGAAGATTAACTATTGGAAATTTTAATTGTGCTGCGGTTCATTATGGAATTGTTTCAAATATTTATTGGCTTAATCCATTGAAAAAA